>NZ_JBSFGK010000061.1:0-46659 GCF_053596495.1 Kitasatospora sp. NPDC001683 | reverse complement strand
CTGTGGGAACCACCTTGCACGGGGGTACTGACAACGCCGGACGGACAGTCAGCCGATGTCAGTACCCCCGCCTACCGTCGGTCGCATGGAGGGGCGTGGCCGGAGCCGCCCACCCGCGCTGAAACGTCTGTCCGCGGTTCCAGGAGTTCTCCCGTGTGCACGTGGAGGACGCTACCGGCCCGCATCGCGTTCGCTCGTCCTGCGCTGCATGTCCATCAGCATGGCCAGAGTCTCGGGGTGGACCGTGCTCTCCCCCGCGTCCAGATCGTCGTCCAGGTCGTCATCGTCGTCGGCGTCCTGCGGGTTCTGCCGTGCCTGCGGGAGCAGTTCGTCGTAGCGGGGGTCCCCGGGCTCGAACTTGTGCCACCCGTCGTAGTGGTACCCCTCCGGGGTCCTGCCGCCGTACTTCTGCCAGATGGTGACGCCGTCGGCGTCGAGCATCGGGTGCCCGGTGACCTCGTAGCTCTCAGAATGCTCGCTCAAAGTACTCCTCCAGAATCTTCGCCGCCTGGCGGTCGCCGAATGTGAATTTCTTCAGCTTGTTCGCGGTCCAGTGGTTGAACGCCTCCGCGAAGAACTCGTGCGGCTGGCGGGTGTAGGCGTCCAGTTTCGGATTGCCGCCGATCCGGTCGAGGACCTGCTGCTGCACATGCTGCCACTCCGGCTGGCGGCTCTTGAAGCCGTAGGCCTCGTCGACCGCGTGCCCGAACTCGTGGACGGCAACGCTGCTGGGCGTCTTGACGTTCGAGTTGATGAGGAGCCTGCGCTCCAGGGGCAGGTACATGCCTTCGACGAGTTCTGCCGGTCTGCTGCCTCCCACTGGTTTGACGCCGGCGAGGTGGAAACCGCCCGGAAGCTCGGTGATGGGCCTGGGACCGATGCTGATCCCGCCGCCAGGGACGGCCTTCAGGTAGTCCCAGACCCTGTTGAACACCTTGGGTGGCACGCGTGCCAGCTCCGTGGTCACCTTCGCGACGCTCGGGTGGGCCTCGACGTACTCGCGCGGGGGCTGCCTGCCGGGCATCGGCAGCTCGACCGGTTTGGCGTGCTTGGGCACGTACGGGGCGCTCTCGGTGGAGCGCGCGCGGGGCCCGGCGGCGCTGCCGACGGCGCCGAGGACGAGGTCGAGGGGCATGACGGGACCGGTCTTGAACGCGGCGTCGTAGCCGTAGCTGAGGCCTGCGCCGGTGATCATGCGGCCGGGGACGGTGTCGGCGGCGTTGGCGACCTTGGCGAGGCCGGCGAGGGCGACGGAGGCGCTCTCGGCGCCTTCGGCGGCGGTGGTCACGACGCGGGCGCCGGCGCCGAGGCCGCCGCCGGCGCCGCCCATGATGCCGCCGGTCTGGGCGGAGTCGACGGCTTCGGTGAGGCTGTAGCCGCCGTCGCCGAAGAGCTCGACGCGGATGGGCTGGGCGACGGCGAGGTCGACGGTGATGGCCTCGACGGCGCCGAAGGCGGCGCCGACCAGGACGGTGGCGGCGATGGTGGCGATGGCCTCGGAGACGGCGACGCCGACCGATGCGGCGGTGGCGACGATGCCCGCGGCGGTGGCGGCGGCGATGTCCGCCGAGATGCTGAAGGTGACGATGGCCAGGGCCGTGCCGACGACGAGGGTGCCGCCGACGATCGCGGCCTCCTCCTCCAGCTTCTTGACGGCCTTGTCGACCTCGTGGGCGAAGTCGCGCAGCGCCTTGGCCAGGGCACGGCAGGCGTCGGCGGTCTCGGGTAACCAGCCCTTGCCCTTGCCGGCGCTGTCCTTGCCGCCGTAGTACCGGCTCCAGAACTTGCCGAAGGCGTCGATCGCGGGGCCGTGGTTGTTGGCGACGATGGCGGCGGCGGCCTGGTTGGTGGGGACGGTGACGTTGTCGATGGCGGTGGCCATCGCCTCCCACGCGTCGGCGACCGTGCGGAGCTTGTCGGGGTCGGCGTCGGGCCACCACATGCCGGTGACCTTCTGGACGGCCTTCGCTGCCGCGGACTCACCCATGCGTCACCCCCGACCGGTACGGGCCGCCGGTCATCAGGTTAGGTCCTTTCGGGCCTTCGCGTCCGCGTCGGTGTGGTTGTCGGCGTGGGCGACCAGCCCGTCGTGGATGCTGGTGAGCCCCTGGACCAGGATGTCCAGCCCGGAGAGCACCGTGTCGTGCGGGCCGTTGTAGGCCGCCGCGAACTCGTTGCCCTGCTTGTCGCTTCCCCACGGACTGCCCGCGTCGGCGAGGCTGTGCCTGAGCTTGTCGAGCGCCTCCTTGAGCGCCTTGCTCTGGTTCTCGAAGGTCGGTGCGGCGTCCTTCAGTTGCCCCGGCCGGATCTTGAACTCCGGGCCGCCGGCTTTCGCTGCGTCATCGCCCATGGTGTCGTCCCCCGTACTGTCCGTCCATCAGGAAGCGCGAAGAATAGGACGGCAGGATAGCTGACGGAGCTTCAGGCCGGTGATGTGGCATGGATCATGTGCGGCGGGCGCGGAGGCCGATGCCGGTGACCGCGGCGGAGGAGGCGAGCAGGACGGCGGCGGCCCAGAGGAGGTCGGTGCTGAGGTCGATCTCGTCGGGGCGCTTGGGGCGGGCGGTGCCGTCGGGGTCGATGCGGACGGTGACCTGGTCGCCGATCCGCAGGGCCTGGGTGCGCTGGTTGAGGCGGCCGCCGGGGACGGGGGCGCCGTCGGCGGTGACCAGGCCGTAGTCCCAGGAGGGGTCGCGGTTGCCGGGGGTGCGTTCCACGTCGACGACCCGGGCCGTCACGGTGGGGCCGGCGCTCAGCACCACGTCGTCGCGCACGTTGCCCGACGCTGCGGCCGCGACGAGCAGGGCGAGCGGGGCGATCAGGGCCGCGAGGCAGCCGAGCGTGCCGCCGGCCATGCGGCCGAGGCCGGCCGACAGGACGGCGGTGCTGAGCACCAGCAAGCCCAGACCGGCCGGCCAGCCGTAGGAGCCGTAGGCCGCGGAGAGGCCGACGATGGAGAGCGGTGCGGCGAGCGCGAGGGCGATGGTCAGCGGGATCGAGCCACGGCGGGGAGCGGTGACGGTCATCCGAAGGCCTTTCGGACCGGGTCCCACTGGTCGGGCGGGAGGTGGTCGAGGCTCTCGTCGCGGGGCGGGTGGAAGGCGATGCCGCGGAAGGCGGTGGCGAGCAGGGGGAGCCACTCGTCCCAGTGGTCGATGTCCTCGGTGGTGAAGACGGCGGCGACCACGTGGGGGCTCCACGGGTGGGGGATGAGGAGTTCCAGCTGGCGCACGGTGCTGACGGTGGACTCGGGCACGCCCCACACCGCGCCGGGGACCGGGACGGTGAGGTCGCGGGCGGCGAGGGTGGCGCGGCCGAGGGGGTGGTCGACCACGCCGACGTCGGCGTCGGGCCAGGCTGCGGCCAGTTCCTCGGCGGTGCGGTCGGGGTAGCTGCCGCGGGGGTCGAGTTCCTGGGGGCGGACGAAGACGGCGAGCATGCCGTGGATCGGCTCGCCGTCCTCGGCCCGGACCAGGCAGCTGGACAAGTGGACGGCGCCCTCGCGCAGTTGGGCCTGGAGAGCGGTCTCGGCGGCGATCACGGCGCTGAGCTTCTGCTCGGGGAGGGTGTCCGGGAAGAGCGCGTCCAGGCTCTCGGCGGCGCGGGCCATCCGGTTGCCGAGGTCCTCGTCCAGGTCGACGGCGGTGAAGCCCGCGGGCAGGGTCAGCCAGAGCGTGGGAATGGCGGTCTCAGTGGGCATAGCCGGTCGCCCATCCCGTCACGCCGAACAGGTTGCCGAGGGTGGACACGGTGCCGACGATGGCGTTGGCCTTGCCGCCGCCGAACGCGACGCCGCCGGAGCCGAGGAGGTTGTTGGCGCCGGTGGTGTAGTTGACCGCGCTGGTGAGGCCGTCGCTCGGGTTGTCCTGGGTGAGGGCGTACGCGGTCGGGGCGTTGAGCCCGGCGGTGGTGACGGCCTGGACGCCGTCGGAGACGTCCATCGCGGTGGCCTTGGAGAGCCCGAGCTTGATCGCGGGCTTCTCGATCGCGGTGGTGAAGAGCGGGTTGGCCGGGTCGACGGCGCGGGCGGCGCTGCGGACCTCGGTGGTGCCGGCGGCGAGGGCTCCGCGCACGCCGGAACCGGCGGCGCTGGCCTCCCGTGCGGCGGTGACGCCCTTGGCGGCGACGCCCACCCCGGGGATGGCGCCGAGGACGTCGCCGCCCAGGGTCAGCCAGTTGCCGATGTTCTTCTGCGGGGGCCACAGTTGGCCCTTGGCGGCGTACTGGGTGGCGTGCGCGCCGGCGGCCGCGGCGCTCAGCAGGATCGCGGGCAGGGCGAAGGCCGGGAAGAAGATCGCCGCGACGCCGCAGACGCCCGCGGCCACCGTCAGCAGGTCGGCGCCGTGGTTCTTCAGCCAGTTGCCGACCTTGCTGAGCCAGCCCGGCTCCGGCGGGGCCTTGCTGTCGGCGGCCTTGCGGATGGCGGTGGCGGTGGTGTGGGCGTCGGACTTGTGGCCCGCGGCGAGTTCGTGGGCCTGATTGCGCAGGCCGGTGAGGGTGGTGGTGGCGCTGTTGACGAGTTCGGCGGCCGCGTCGAGGTGGGTCTTGGCGGCGGTGTAGCGCTTTTCGGCGGCGGCGAGGGAGACGTCGTCGGGGAAGCTCTTGCCGGCCAGTTGGAGGTCGGGGGCGGCGGCCGCGGTGGCGTGGGCCTGTTCGGCCTGGTCCATCTTCTGCTTGGCGGCGAGCGCGGCGTGGGCCAACTCGACGGCCTTGGGCTGGTGTTCGTTGAGTGACTTGTACCAGGAGTCGAGTGCCTGGTAGGCGGCGGTGATCGAGTCGGCGGCGTCCTGGAGGTAGCCGGGGAGCTTGCCGAACTGGGCGGCGAAGGCCTTGGCGGCGTCGCCGGTCCACTGGCCCTGGTTGTCGGAGATCTGGGACAGCGTGGTGTGGACGCCGGTCAGGTGCTGGGAGACCCGGCGCAGGCTGCTGCTGAGGCCGGCCACGGCGGTGGGGTCGCCGGGGGCCGGGTTGAAGCCGAGGCCGGACCAGTCGGGCTCGGGCTTGGACTTGGGGTCGGTCATGACTGCCCCTGCGCGGGAGTGAGGGCCTTGGTGATGTTCTGCTCGGCGCCCGCGTAGGACTGCTGCACCTTCTCCAGGCCCTCGTCGAGCACCTTGACGCACTCGCGGACCTTCTTCAGGCCGTACTCCCACTTCTCCTGGAAGTGCTGGCCGGCCTCCTCCAGGAAGTCGAAGCCGAGCCCGTCGCGGCTCGCTCCCTTGAGCGCCTGCAGCCCCTGGTCGAGTTCGTCGCCGCAGCCCTTGAGGTCCTTGGCCAGTTTGGCGAGGAATTCGGGACTGACCGTGAAATCGGCCACTTTCTCCCCCGATGCGTCGGTTGTCGGACCGGGCGAGCATAACCCCGGTTCACAGCCGGACGATCCGGGAGGTCCGGGTGCCTTCGGGGAGGACAGGGTAGCGAACGGGCCGGAGCGGGTCGTCGGCGCGTCCGACGTCCCACTCCGGCCCGGGGCCTGGAGAACTGACGAGGCGTTAGTGACTGCCCTTGAGGTTGAGCACGACCACCCCGACGATGATCAGCGCGATCCCCAGGACCTGCAGCTTTCCCAGCGACTCGCCGAAGGCGACCACGCCGATCCCGGCGACGGCCGCCGTTCCGGCCCCCGACCAGACCGCGTACGCGACCGAGACCGGTATGTGCTTGAGCGCGCGGCCGAGCAGGAAGAAGGACAGCGCGTAGCCGATGCCCACCCCCAGGCTGGGCCAGAGACGGGTGAACCCCTCGGTGAGTTTGAGGCAGCTGGTGGCGCAGACCTCGCTCAGGATGGCGAGGGTGAGCAGAACGTAGGGCATGTCGCTGTCAAACGGCCGGGGCGGCGCAGAGCTTCCCCAGCAGCGCGAGGTCGGCCCGTTCCAGGCTGTCCAGCAGGGTGATCCGCTCGCCGTCGGGCATCGGGACGGCGGTGGACGGCACGGCGAGCACCGCGCACCCGGCCGCGGCGGCGGAGGCGACCCCGGTCGGGGTGTCCTCGACGGCGACGCAGACGGCCGGGTCCAGGCCGAGCCGCTCGGCGGCGGCCAGGTACGGGTCCGGCGCGGGCTTGGTGCGGGCGGTGTCCTCGGCGGCCAGGGTGACGGCGAACCAGTCGCGGCCGATCGAGGCGAGGACGAGGTCCACCACCTGGCGCGGGGAGGCGGAGACCAGCGCGGTGGGCACCCGGGCCTCGCGCAGGGCGGCCAGCAGGGCGAGCGCGCCGGGGCGGGGCACCGTCTCGGCGGCGACCTTGCCGGCGAAGGACTCGCCCAGCCGGGCGGCGAGTTCGGCCTCGGGGCGGGTGGTGCCGCTGACCCTGTGGAGGTGGGCGGCGGTGTGCTCGACGGCCTGGCCGAGCACCTCGGGGGCGTCCCGGTCGGTGAGCGGGTGGTCCAGCTCCTCGGCGAGTTCGGCGGCGGCCTGCCACCACAGTTGCTCGGTGTCGACCAGGGTGCCGTCCATGTCGAAGAGGACGGCGGAGGGGAGCAGGGGGGAGGGGAGTACGGCGGGTTCGGGCACGGCGGATTCAGGCATGGCGGATTCAGGCATGGCGGTACCTTCGGTGGTTCTTCGGTCGGTGCGGGGAAGAGGTTCTCAGGCGGCGCGGCGGTCCACCAACACCGGGCGCTCCGGCAGCGTGAGCGCGGCGCGGGAGCCGGCCGGCAGAGCGGCGGCGGCCTCGGTGGGCAGGTCGGCCTTGACCTCGGTGCCGTCGTCCAGGCGGACGGTGAGCCGGGTGACGGCGCCCAGGAAGGACGCGGTGACCACCAGCGCGGGGCCGGCCTCGTCCGGGCTGAGCAGGACGTTCTCCGGGCGGACCAGCACCTGCAGCTCGCCGTCGGCCGGAACCTCGCCGTCGACCGCGTGCCGGCGGCCGAGCACCTCGACGCCGTCCGAGCTACGGGTGCACGGGATGCGGCTCATGGTGCCGACGAACTCGGCGACGAACGCGGTGGCCGGCCGGCCGTACAGCTCGGACGGGGTGGCGCACTGCTCCAGCTTCCCGGCCCGCAGCACGGCGACCCGGTCGGCCATCGACAGCGCCTCCTCCTGGTCGTGGGTGACGAACAGGGTGGTGATGCCCAGCTCCTGCTGCAGTCGGCGGATCTCCTCGCGCAGCTGGAGGCGGACCTTGGCGTCCAGCGCGGACAGCGGCTCGTCCAGCAGCAGCACGCGCGGCTGCAGGGCGAGCGCGCGGGCGAGCGCGATGCGCTGCTGCTGGCCGCCGGACATCTGGTGCGGGTAGTGCTCGGCGCGGTGCGGCAGGCCGACCAGCTCGAGCAGCTCGTGGGCGCGCTTGCGGCGCTCGGCCTTGCCGGTGCCGCGCATCCGCAGCCCGAAGGCGACGTTGTCCAGCGCGGTCAGGTGCGGGAAGAGGCTGTACGACTGGAACACCATGCCCGCGTCGCGCTTGTGGGCGGGGATCGCGGTGATGTCCTGGCCGTCGACCAGCACCTCGCCGGAGTCGTGCTGCTCGAAGCCGGCCAGGATGCGCAGCGCGGTGGTCTTGCCGCAGCCGGACGGGCCGAGCAGGGCGAGCAGCTCACCGGGCTGGACGGTCAGGTCCAGGCCGTCGAGGGCGGTGGTGGCGCCGAACGCGCGGCGCAGCGAGCGGAACTCGACGGTGGCGCTGCCCGAGGTGCTTCCGGGGGCGAGCGGGGGGCCGTCGACGAGGGCGGTGGCCGTGGTCATGGCTGGTAACTCCTGGAAAGCGTTGGGTGGTTCAGGACCGGGTTCAGGGCCGGACGGCCTTGCGGCCGCGGCCGACGGCGGACATCAGCAGCAGGACGAGCCAGACGATCAGCAGGCTGAGCATCGAGACCGCGACGGACATCTGGCCGTCGCTCTTGCCGTTGGAGTTGATCCACACCGAGAAGGGGGAGAAGCCGAGGATGGAGGCGGTGGTGAACTCGCCGAGCACCAGGGCGACGGTGAGCACGGCGGCGTTCAGCAGCGAGCTGCGCAGGTTGGGCAGGACGACGGTGAACACCGCGCGCAGCCAGCCGGCCCCGCAGTTGCGGGCGGCCTCGACCAGGGTGACCACGTCCACGCCGCGCAGGCCGGCGTCGATCGCCCGGTAGGCGAACGGCAGCGCCATCAGCACGTACGCGATGACCAGGACGATCGGGAAGTTCGGGTCCTGGATGGCCACGATGGTCTGGAAGAAGGGGGTGTCCTGGAGGTGGTCCGGGCCCCAGCGCAGCACGCCGATGATGCCGGTGGTGAGCGCGACGACCGGGACGACCAGCGGCATCGAGCACATGATCTCGATCACCGGCCGCAGCTTCGGCGCGCCGAGCCGGGCGGCGAGCACCGCCGGGACGAGCAGGAGCAGCAGCACGACCACGGTGACGACGGCCAGTTCGAGGCTCAGCACCAGGCTGTCGGTGAAGCCGGGGGCGTTCAGCAGCTCGGTGTAGGCACGGAAGGTGGTGCCGCCCTTGTTGTCGTCGACGCTGAACCACAGCGAGGCGGCCAGCGGCACCGCGAAGTAGGTCCCGCAGATCAGCAGGACCAGGCCGCGGCCGAAACGGATGCGATCGATCAGGCGAGCCACTTGGCACTCCGGCGCTGAAGGGGCAGGTACAGGGCCATCACCAGGCAGGCGACCACGATCATGTCGAGGCCGAGGGCGAGGGCGAGGTTGCCCTGGCCGACCAGGACGTTGCCGGACAGCGCGTCGCCGATCTGCATCGAGATCAGCGGCACCGAACTGCCCACCATGGCCTCGGCGGTGGCGTACGCGGCGAAGGAGGCGCCGAACAGCAGCACGAAGCCGCCGAGCAGCGAGGGCAGCAGGACGGGCAGGGCCACGTGCCGCCAGTACTGCGGCGAGGTGGCGCCGTTGTTGGCGGCGGCCTCGCGCCACTGGGCCTTCAGGCCCTCCAGGGCCGGGGTGATGGTGATGACCATCAGCGGCACCAGGAAGTAGAGGTAGACCACCGACAGGCCGGAGAAGGTGTAGAGGTTCCAGCCGTGCTTGGTCAGGCCGAGCTTCTTGGTGACCTCGCCGGAGTTGCCGAGGGTGGCGACGAACATGAAGGCCAGCGGGACGCCGCCGAAGTTGGCGAGCACGCCGGAGGCGGACATCACGGCCTCGCGGAAGGCCCGGAACCGGGAGGTCGCCACGGCCTGGGCCAGCGGCAGGCCGACCACGGTGGCGATCAGCGCGGTCAGCAGGGAGAGCTTCACGCTGCCCCACAGGGCCGTCCAGTACGCGCCCTGGAGGGAGCCGGTGAGGTTGTCGGTGGTGAAGGTGCCGCCGCCGTCGGGGGCGTCCGAGGAGGTGGTGAAGGCGCCGATGGCGATCGCGACGGCGGGCAGGCCGAAGCCGATCACGAAGAAGAGCACCAGGGGGAGGGCGGCGAGCCAGGCGCGGCTGCCGCGGGCCCGGCGCCCGGCCGGGCGGGGGGCCTCGGTCCGCGCAGCCGTGACGGCCGGGGCGGTGGGGGAGAAGACGGGGCCGGGGGCGCCCCCGCCGCGCTGGGCGGCGGAGGCGGTGGCCGGCACCGGGGTGGGAGCCGTGGTCATCTCAGGTCAGCCCGCGATCGCCTTGGCCCAGTTCTCGGTCACGACCTTCTTGGCCGCCGTGGTCTGGTCGTCGGTCGGGAAGGTGGTGAAGGGCTTCTCGACGGCCGGCAGCTTGGCGGCGGTGGCCGCGTCCAGGGTGCCGGCGGTCTTCATGGCGTCGAACAGGGCCGGGGTGGCGTAGCCGCCCAGGAAGCCGTTCTGGCCCTCCGCGCTGTAGAGGTACTCCTCCCACAGGCGGGCGGCGGCCGGGTGCGGCGCGTCCTTGTTGATGGCCTGGTTGTAGAAGTTGGCGTAGATGCCGTCGGACGGGATGCTGACCTGCCAGTCGATGCCCTTGTCCTTGAACTTCTCGGCGTAGCCGGCGTTCAGGTAGGACCAGTCGATGGTGATCGGGGTCTCGCCCTTCTCGATGGTCGCCGGGGTGACCTCGACCGGGTTGAAGTTGCCGGCCTGCTTCAGCTTGCCGAAGAAGTCGATGCCGGGCTGGATGTTGTCCAGCGAACCGCCGTTGGCCAGGGAGGCGGCCATGACGGCGCTGTACGCGGCGTTCGCCTTGGTCGGGTTGCCGTTGAGCGCGACCATGCCCTTGTACTCGGGCTTCATCAGGTCGGCGAAGGTCTTCGGGCAGGCCGAGACCTTCTTGGTGTCGCAGGCGATCGAGATGTAGCCGCCGTAGTCGTTGTAGCGCAGACCATCGGCGTCCTTCATGGTGTCCGGGATCTTGGCGAAGTCGGCGACCTTGTACGGGGCGAACAGGCCCTGCTTGGCGCCGGAGGTGGCGAACGCGGCACCGAGGTCGACGACGTCGGGGGCGCGGTCCTGGCCCTTGCGGGAGGTGATCGCGTTGATCTCGTCCTGGCTGGAGCCGTCCGGGTTCTCGTCCTCGATGTCGATGCCGTACTTCGCCTTGAAGTCGTCCATCAGCTTGCCGTAGTTCGCCCAGTCGCGCGGCAGCGTGATGGCGTGCAGCTTGCCCTCCTTCTTGGCGGCGGCGACCAGCGCGTCCATGCCGCCGAAGTCGGCGACCGAGGTGGCGGTCTTGGCGCTCTTGCCGCCCGGGAGGTCGTTGCTGCCGGCCTTCGCGGCCGAGGAGCCGGCGGAACCGCAGGCGGTGAGGGAGAGCGCGGCGGCGGTCAGGACGGCCGCGAAGGCGGCGGAGCGGGCGCGGTGCACGGACACGGGTCAGTCTCCTGAGACGGGGGAACTGCAAGCGGGTGTCTTGAACGGGTCTTGAACGGGGGATCAGACGAGTGGCGGTCCGGAGCCGTCCGGGAGGAGTCCGGAATGAGTTCGGAACCGTCCGAGTTGACTAGCCAACTTCGCTGACGGGGGTAAGTAACCCGAAGTTCGGTGACGGGAAGGTGAACGGACGGCCCAGAGCCGGGGTCGGCTGCGGGAACGGTCGAATCCGGCCATCGGAGCGTGATCCGTTCGGTGCGATGCTCGAATCGCGCAGCGGGATAAGGTCGGGCTGTCCGCGCCGGTACGGCTGCGCAGGACTACGCCCCAGGAGGGATCGATGACGGACGTGGCGGTAGAGCCGGAGCGACCGGTCGAGCGTGCCGGCGCCCTGTACCGCAAGGTGGCCGCCGATCTGCGCGAGGCCATCACCACCGGCGCGTACGGCGAGGCGGGCCGACTGCCGGCCGAGGGCGCGCTGGCCGAGCAGTACGGGGTCTCCCGCGGCACCGTCCGCCAGGCGCTCGCCGTGCTGCGCTCGGACGGACTGGTCACCTCCCGCCGCGGCACCCGCCGGGTGGTGCTCGGCGGCGCCCGGGTGCAGAGCTTCTCCGAACTGCTCAGCTTCACCCACTGGGCGTACTCGATGGGCGAGGAGCCCGGCGGCATCCTGGACTCCCTGGTGCGCCGCCCGGCCGACGCCGCCGAGCGCGAGCAACTGCGCCTGGAGCCGGGCGCGGAGGTGTACGTGACGGTCCGCCTGCGGACCCTGTCCGGCACCCCGGTGATGGTCGAGCGCACCATCTACCCGCCGCGGGTCGGCGAGATCGTCGCCGAACTGCCGCCGGACGTGGTCTCCCACACCGAGGTGCTGCGCGAGCACGGCATCCTGTTCACCGACGCCGACCACACCATCGACATCGTCGCGGCCAACGCCGAGGACGCCCGGCTGCTCGGCTGTCGCCGCGGCGGCCCGCTGCTGCGCGAGCGGCGGCGGACGACCGATCCGACCGGCACGCCGGTGGAGTGGTCCCAGGACCGCTACCTGCCCGGGACGGTGGCCTTCAGCGTCCACAACTCGCTGGCCACGTCGGCGCTTTCGCGGCACGCCCGGGAGCTGGACTGAACTCCCGGGCGCTGTTCGGGTACTAACGCATCAGCGAGGCGAGCAGCGGGCGGTAGTGCTCGAAGTCCGGCGTCTGCGCGCCGGGCTCCTTCGCCTGCTCGTCCCAGCGGCGGACGGCCACCGCGTCGGCGGCGCCCGGGAGTTGGGCGAAGGCGGCGGCCTCGCGCTCGTCCATCGGGCCGCCCTGGACGGTGAGGGTGTACTCGGAGGCGGCGGAGAGTCCGGCGCGGTAGTCGGGCTCGACGGTGCACAGGTAGCGCTTGGCGGCGACGTGCAGCCGGACCGGCTCGGTGACCTCCGGGCCGAACCAGCGGGCCAGCCAGGCGGCGCCGGTGTCGCTGTGGCGGTTGTCCTGACCTTGCATCAGATCTCGCCCGTGCAGGGCGCCCTGGAAGTGGCCGACGTCGTGCAGCAGCGCGGCGGCGACGAGGTGGCCGGGGGCTCCGGCCGCCTCGGCAGCGGCGGCGGCCTGCAGCATGTGCTCGGCCATGGTGACCGCCTCGCCCAGGTACTCCCCGGCGCCCTCGCCCGCGAACAGCTCGGCGAGCTCGTCCAGGGCGGCCGTGCGGCGGTGCAGCACGGCGAGGGTGGAGGCGAGGGAGTCCAGGTCGGCGTAGCAGCCCTGGAGGTGGCGGTGGCCGTCCTGCTCGAAGGCGGTGCGGGCGTGCAGGAGGCGGGTGTTGTCGAAGATCAGACAGTCGCCGGGGTTCAGGCGGAAGGTGAGCTGGAGCTCGGGGCGCAGGGTGATCGCGGCGAAGCGGCGGTAGGCGGCGTAGAAGGCCTCGCGGTTGGTTCCCCGCAGGGTGGCGATCGAGCGGTTGTTGCACCTGACCTCGCGGATGCGGTCCAGCGGGTCCAGGCCGATCAGCGGACGGTCGGCGCGCAGTTCGGTGCGGCGGTCGCGGAAGACGAAGGGGACGGGGGTGCGAGTGAGGGTCTCGAAGTCTTCGGGGGACTCGTCGCGGAGGATTGCGGCGGCTTTGAAGCCGTCCACGAGGCCGGAGTCGCCGCCGGTCGCCGAGTTCTCCAGGCAGTGCAGCAACTGGAGGGTGGGCACCGGGTCCCGGTACGGGTTGTCGGTGTGCGGGGCGATGGCTCTGTCGGTGAACGCGAGGTTGTTCGGGTCGGGCTCGACCCGGACGTCGAACAGCTCGCCGTAGTTGGTGACCCGGACGTAGCCGAAGCTCTCGGCCACCCGCAGCACCTGGCGCTCCACGGCCGGCACCCCGCGCAGCACCGCGAAGCCGCTGCGGCGTACGGCGGCGAGGACGGCGGTCTGCTCGGACGGGTCGGTGAGGTAGGCCTCCCAGTCGGCCTCGGGGAGGCCGCGCGCGAAGTCGGCTGCTGTCCAGAGCCGCTTGCCCTGTTCGGTGCGTCCGTCGCCCTCGTCGGTGTCGAGCAGCCAGGCGAGCGGGTAGCGGGAGCGGTGCCCGTCCGACCAGAGCACCTCCAGGTTGCCGTCCAGCTCGCACTGCGCGGCGATGGTGAGGTCCGGCGGCAGGTCGCCGATCTGGAACCGCTTCTGCCCGTTGCGCGGGTCCCGGCACTCGGCGCACGGGCAGTTGTCGCGCAGCCAGTAGGGCGGCGGTTGCTCGGTCATGGGTCTCCTCCTCGGCGCGAGTTGTCTAGCCAACTTCAGCTCTGGGCGGAGCTTGCCGGTCCGTGGTGAGTTCCCGGTGCCGGGCAGGTGAATGCTGCGGGAACTGTGCCGGGAGCCGGTGGCCGAACACGTGGCCCCGTCCCACCCGGCGGGACGGGGCCACGCCGGCTATAGGGGGCTGCCGGGCGTGGTGCGGAGGTAGGCCTCGGCGGCGGCGCGGGTGTAGAAGCGTCTGATCCTGCCCGAGGTGCCTCGCACGCGGAGGTACCGGTGCTGGCTCGGGTCCCACAGGCCCCAGCTCTCGACGAGGAGGAAGTGCGGGCTGCGGGCGCTGATCAGGCGGATCTCGTACGGCTTGCGGGAGAGGGCGGTGGTCATCAGGCACCCTCCGGGGTCGGGGGCGGCTGCTCGTTGGCGCTCACCCAGCGCTCGGCCCGGTCGTACGAGTAGAAGCGGAGCGGTTCGGGGCGGGGCGGGAGCGCCTTCACCAGGTGGCCGGTTTCGTGGTCCCGGATGACCCAGACCGGGTATCCGGCGCCGCTGGGGGCCTCGGCGGGGACGATGCCGTAGCGGCCGCTCATCGGCGGGCCACCTGGAGGAAGCCGCCGGCCTTCTCGACCTGGGCGGCGAAGTCGTCGAACTCGCCGTCGAGGGGGGAGATGGCGGCCTTGGAGGGGATCAGGATCGATCCTGCGGTCTTGTCGCTGATGGACTGCAACGCGGCCAGGAGCAGGGGGCGCTGCTCCGGGGGCTTCTCGGTTTCGTCGTCCAGGATGGTGAGGGTGACGTCCCAGTTGTGGGCGAGCGCGTAGTCCTCGCAGGCGCGCATCTCCAACTCGGGGAAGGCGGGGCTGGGTTTGGCCAGGTAGATCACCACCTGGAAGCACTCGGTGGGGATCTGGGGCGAAGGGGGCGGTGGGGTGTGGTGCAGCTTCAAGGCCCGCTCCTCTCAGTAGTGATGTGACTACCCGGAGTCCCAACTCTGGTCTAGGATTTGGAGTACTTCAACCTTTCCCTCGGGAAGGAAGGGTCTCCAACGATCATGAATCGCAAGGAACTTGATCCAGATGCCTCGCCCGCTGCCAAGTTTGGTGCGGAAGTTCGCGCGTTGAGAGAGGCGAGGGGCTGGACGCAGGAACATCTCGCGGAGCTCACTGGCTACTCGGCCGTTCATGTGTCCGCCGTTGAAACTGGTCGCAAGCCTCCAACTCAGCGATTCGCAAGAAGACTTGATGTTGCGTTCGAGACACCCGAGCGTTTCGAACGAGAGTGGCGCAAGGCGGGGCAGAGAGTTCTGTTCGAGGGATTCGGTGAGTACCTGCGCTGTGAGGCGGACGCTGTGGCTCTGCGGTTGTTCGAGATCAACATCATTCCAAGCCTCTTCCAGACTCCTGCCTACGCGAGGGTGTACCAGGAGGCGCGAGTCCGCCGAGGGTGGGCAACTCAACAGCAGGCTGAAGAACGACTCTCGCTGCTGCTGCATCGACAACAACGCCTGAGCCAGCATCCGGCGCCTCGAGTTCACGCGGTGATAGACGAGGGTTGCCTGCGCCGAGCCATCGGTGGCCGGGATGTCATGGTGGAGCAGCTCGTTCATCTGGAGCAGCTGTCCGTCCAGCCCCAGATGGTTGTGCAGATCAGCCCCTTCTCAGTCGGTGAGGACAGGCCTTTCGGGCTTCCAATTACCTTGCTGAAGCTGCCCAACAGGACCATCGTGGGATATGCCGAGACACAGCGACGGGGCTTCCTTGAGCGGGAACCAGACATCTTGGCCGAGTGGGCTGGTGAGTACGATCAACTGCAAGTCGAGGCGTTGTCCCGCTCGGAGAGCCGAGAGTTCATCCGGCAAGTTCGGAGAGGTTATGAGGATGGATGACCTGACAGGCGCCGCATGGCGTACGAGTAGTTACAGCGTCCAGGAAGGGCAGTGCGTGGAGGTCGCGGACGGGTTCCTCGGCCGGGTGCCCGTAAGGGACAGCAAGGATCCCCACGGCCCTGCCCTGGTCTTCCCGGCCGATGCCTGGTCGGCCTTCGTCTCCGCCGTGCGCAGCGGGGAGTTCGGCACCGTCTGAGCCAAATGAGTGACGGGCCCGCCCCGGGGGTCCTTCGGGGCGGGCCCGTACGGCGTGCGGCCCTGCGACCGTTCGGGTGAGGGCGCAGGACGGTGGGTGTTTCGGGGCGAGGGGACCCGCCGGGGCTGCGGCACTGTCGGGGGGATTTCTCCCCCCGATTCGAGAGGCGGTTGCGCCATGGCCCATCCCGACACGACGTCATCGCCTCCCACGGGGCACACCGGGCTCAAGCGTGAGGTCGGCCTCGCCGGGCTGCTCTGGGCGTCGGTGGGTGCGATCATCGGGTCCGGCTGGCTGTTCGGGGCGCAGGTGGCGGCGGTGGCGGCCGGGCCGGCCGCCCTGCTGTCCTGGGGTATCGGTGCGGTGGCCATCATCCTGCTGGCGTTGATCCACGCCGAACTGGGCGGGCTGTTCCCGGTCGCGGGCGGTACGGCGCGCTACCCCCACTACGCCTTCGGCGGCTTCGCCGGGATGTCCTTCGGCTGGTTCACCTGGCTGCAGGCGGCGACCATCGCACCGATCGAGGTGCAGGCGATGATCAACTACGCCCGGCACTGGACCTGGGCGGACGGTTTCCTCAACCCGGACCTGACGCTGACCGGCTCCGGTTTCGTCGTGGCGGCCGTGCTGCTCGGTGTCTTCGTCGCGATCAACTTCCTCGGCGTCCGGCTGCTCGCCCACACCAACAGCGCGGCCACGGTGTGGAAGGTCGCCATCCCGATCCTGACCATCTTCGCCCTCGGGTTCACCGAGTTCCACGGCTCCAACTTCACTGCCCACGGCTTCGCGCCGGACGGCGCCAAGGGCGTGCTGGCGGCGATCAGCACCAGCGGCGTGATCTTCGCGCTGCTCGGCTTCGAGCAGGCCATCCAGTGGGCGGGGGAGAGCCGCAACCCCCGCAAGGACATCCCCCGGGCGGTGCTCGGCTCGGTGCTGGTCGGCACGATCATCTACCTGATGCTCCAGGTGGTGTTCATCGGCGCCCTGCCGCCGGAGACCTTCGCGGGGGGCTGGAGCAAGCTCACCTACCCCGGCGTCAGTGGCCCGTTCGCGGGCCTGGCGACCCTGATCGGCCTGGGCTGGCTGGCCACCGTCCTGTTCATCGACGCCGTGGTCTCGCCGGCCGGCACCGGGCTGGTCTACATCACCTCCAGCTCGCGGGTCACCTACGGCCTCAGCCGCAACGGCTACGCGCCGCCCGCCCTGCAGTACACCGACCGCAACTCGGTGCCCTGGCTCGGCCTGCTCATCGCCTGGGTCGCCGGGGTGATCTGCTTCCTGCCGTTCCCGAGCTGGCAGCGGCTGGTCGGCTTCATCACCTCGGCCGTGGTGCTGATGTACGCGGGGGCGCCGCTGGCCTTCGGGGTGCTGCGCAAGCGGCTGCCGGGGATGGAGCGCTCGTACCACCTGCCCGGCGGCACGATCATCTCGCCCATCGCCTTCGTGGTGGCGAGCCTGGTCATCTACTGGGCCGGCTGGGACACCCTGTGGCGCCTCGGCCTGGCGATCGTGATCGGGTACCTGCTCCTCGGCGGGTACTCCGCGTACGCCGCCTCGAAGGGGGTGCCGAACGCGCCGCGGATGGACTTCAAGGCGGGGCAGTGGCTGCCGGTCTACCTGGTCGGGATGGGGGTCATCTCCTGGCAGGGCACCTTCGGCGTGGGCGCGCGGGGGAACCTGCCGCTGTGGTGGGACATCCTGGTCGTGGTGGTGTTCTCGCTGATCGTCTACTACTGGGCGCTGGCTGTCGCGCTGTCGGCGGAGGAGATCGAGCGGAACATCCGCGGCGTCGAGGTGGTGGACGCGGGCGGGCACTGAGTCCAGTAGGGAGAACGGCCCCCGAACAATCGTTTCGGGGGCCGTTCGGCGTTTCCTAGACGGTCGCGTTCCAGGCCGCCTCGGCGGCCGTCAGCGCCGCCTCGGCGTCGGCCTTGGTCGCGCCGGCGAGCGCGGTCAGGCAGGCGCGGACGGTGTCCAGCGAGGCCGCCTGGCCGTAGTGGTTCACCCGGAGCATGGAGGCCGCCAGTGCCCCGCCGCCGGGCTGGACGGGCAGCGCCGGGTCGAGGGTGGCGGCGAGTTCGGCGGCGTGCAGGCCGGCCGGGGTGCGCAGGGTGGTGGCGACCGGGGCCGCGTGGGCGTCCTGGTGGACGTACGGGCTGAGCGTACTGAGTGCCCGCACGCCGGCCCGGGTGGCGGCGGAGGCGGCGCGGTGGCGGGCGATCACGGCGGGCAGGCCGTCGGCGGTGATCCGGTCCAGGCAGGCGCCGAGCGCCAGCATCTCCAACTGGGCCGGGGCGTGCGGGAGTACGGTGCGACCGGCGTCGGTCCAGCGCTCCTTCCAGTCGAGCAGGGAGAGGTAGGAGCGGCGCGGGGCGGCCGGGTTGGCGGCGATCCGCTCCCAGGCGCGCTCGGAGACGGAGACGGCGGAGACCCCGGCCGGGCCGCCCATCGCCTTCTGGCCGCCGATCACGCAAAGGTCGATGCCCCACTCGTCGGTGAGCAGCGGCTCGGCGGCGACCGAGGCGACCGCGTCGACCATCAGCAGGGCGCCGTGCTCGCGGACCACGGCGGCGATCTCGGCGACCGGGTTGGTGTTGCCGGTGGCGGCCTCGGCGTGCACCAGGGAGACGAAGTCGATCTGCGGGTGGCTTTCGAGCGCCTCGGCGACCTGTCCGGCGCTCACCGCGCTGTCGAAGGGCACGGCGAGGTCGACGACGGTCGCCCCGCAGGAGCGCAGCCAGTTGCCGAAGGTCTGCCCGTACGGGCCGGTGACGATGTTGAGCGCGGTGGAGCCGGGGTGGGCGGCGCCGCGGATCGCGGCCTCCAGCGGGAGCAGGGCCTCACCCTGCGTGACGATGACATCGGCTTCGGTGTGCAGCAGCGCGGCCACCTGGTCCTCGATCGCGGCGAACCCGGCGGCGCTGAGCGGGGGGAGGTCGAGGAACGGACTCATGCGCCCGCCTCGCTTCGCTCGGCAGGGGCATTCGCCCACGCACGCCTCTTGATGGCTCGCTCGCTGCGCTCGCTCATGCGCCCGCCTCGCTTCGCTCGGCAGGGGCATTCGCCCACGCACGCCTCTTGATGGTTCGCTCGCTGCGCTCGCTCACGCGCCCGCCTCGCTTCGCTCGGCAGGGGCATTCGCCCACGCACGCCTCTTGATGGTTCGCTCGCTGCGCTCGCTCACGGTCGGAAAGCCTTTCGCGGGGCGGATGGTGGGTGCGGCAACGAGTCTGCCGCATTCTCACTGCTTACACGGAACCCGCCCGTCGGTAGAGTGCGGCCATGAGTGATGGCGCGGTGCTGCACGTCCGGGGTCGGGTGCTGGTCGGTCCGGAGGAGGTCCGGGACGAACTCTGGGTGGTGGACGGCCGGGTGAGCTTCACCCGCCCGCCGACCGCCGGGGACGTCCGGACGGTGACCGGCTGGGTGCTGCCCGGCCTGGTGGACGCGCACTGCCACGTCGGCCTGGACGCGCACGGCGCGGTGGACGCCGAGACCAGCGAGAAGCAGGCGCTCACCGACCGTGACGCCGGCACCCTGCTGATCCGCGACGCCGGTTCGGCTGCCGACACCCGCTGGATCGACGAGCGCGAGGACCTGCCCCGGATCATCCGGGCCGGGCGGCACATCGCCCGCACCCGCCGCTACATCCGCAACTACGCCCACGAGATCGAGCCCGGCGACCTCGCCGCGTACGTGCGGGCCGAGGCCCGGCGCGGCGACGGCTGGGTGAAGCTGGTCGGCGACTGGATCGACCGCGAGCGCGGCGACCTCGCCGCCTGCTGGCCCGGCGACGCGCTGGCCGAGGCGATCGCGGCGGCCCACGAGGAGGGCGCCCGGGTCACCGCGCACTGCTTCTCGGCCGAGTCGCTGCCGGACCTGCTGGCGGCCGGGATCGACTGCGTCGAGCACGCCACCGGGCTGACCGAGGAGCTGATCCCGGCCTTCGCCGAGCGCGGCGTGGCCATCGTCCCGACGCTGGTCAACATCGCCACCTTCCCGGAGCTGGCGGCCGGCGGGGAGACCAAGTTCCCGGCCTGGTCGGCGCACATGCGGCGGCTGCACGAGCGCCGCTACGACACCGTCGGCGCCGCGCACGACGCGGGGATCCCGGTGTTCGTCGGCACGGACGCGGGCGGCTCGCTGGCGCACGGGCTGGTCGCGGACGAGGTGGCGGAGCTGGTGAAGGCGGGGCTGAGCCCGGCGGAGGCGCTGTCGGCGGCGAGTTGGGGCGCGCGGGCGTGGCTCGGGCGGCCGGGGCTGGAGGAGGGTGCGCCGGCCGACTTCGTGGTGTACCGGGAGGATCCGCGGGCGGACGTCCGGGTGCTCGCGGACCCGCTGCTGGTGGTGCTGCGGGGGCGGCCGGTGGGGTGAGCGGTCGGGTGCCCTGTGAGCGGTCGTTCGCGGTGGTCGTTCGCGGTGGTCGTTCGCGTGATCGTTTAGGTGATCGTGCGAGGTGACGCCCTGTCGGTATCGGCCGATAGGGTGACGCCCATGGCACCGCGTCCACTGAACGAGATCGTCGAGCCCGGCTGGGCCACCGCCCTGGAACCCGTCGCCGGACGGGTCGCCGCCATGGGCGACTTCCTGCGCGCCGAACTGGCCGCCGGCCGCACCTACCTGCCCTCCGGCCCGAACGTGCTGCGGGCCTTCCAGCAGCCCCTCGCCGACGTGCGGGTGCTGATCGTCGGGCAGGACCCGTACCCCACGCCCGGTCACGCCGTCGGGCTCAGTTTCTCGGTGGGGCCGGAGGTGCGGCCGATCCCGGCGAGCCTGATCAACATCTTCCAGGAGTACGGCACCGACCTCGGCCTGCCGCAGCCGTCCAACGGGGACCTCACCCCGTGGACGAACCAGGGCGTGCTGCTGCTCAACCGGGCGCTGACCACCGCCCCGCGCAAGCCCGCCGCGCACCGGGGCAAGGGCTGGGAGGAGGTCACCGAGCAGGCGATCCGGGCACTGGTGGCGCGCGGCGGCCCGTTGGTGGCGATCCTGTGGGGCCGCGACGCCCGTAACCTGCGGCCGCTGCTCGGGGACGTCCCGGCGATCGAGTCGGCGCACCCGAGCCCGTACTCGGCCAGTAGCGGCTTCTTCGGCTCGCGGCCGTTCAGCCGGGCGAACGAGCTGCTGGTGCGCCAGGGCGCGCAGCCGGTGGACTGGCGGCTGCCGTAGCGGAGTTGACGCGTCCGGGCGGCGCCGGGCGGCCCGTAGCAGATCGGGATCGGTGCGGAACGCCAATCTCACTCCTACGGGTGAAATGACGTTCCGTGTTGCTCATGTGACGGATCGTTCGAGAAGACTGGCGGCTCATCGTTTCATCTGTGTGGGGGTCCCGCCATGTCCTCTCGGCCGTCTCGCCGAACCGTTTCCGCATCCGCCGCCGTGGTGGTGAGCACACTGCTCACCGCCGGGCCCGTCCAGGCGGCTCCGGCCCCCGCTGCCGCGCCCTCACCCGGCAAGGCGCGCGCCGTCACCGCCGAACTCGCCCTGGACGTCAAGCTGTTGAACAACGCCGTGGACGTCCCGGTGGACCTCGCGCTCAACAAGGTGGAGACACCCGCGCAGCGATGGGGGTCCCCCCAGCCGGAGGCTGGGGGAGGCTCCGTCCTCACCGCCAAGGTGGACGGCGTCGACCAGCGCGGCCCGGTCGAGCTGGTCAAGGCCGACATCGGCAAGTCCGTCACCCGCGCCGACGCCAAGGGCACCGCCGCCTCCGTCAAGCTGGTCAACGCCGACGTGCACGCCCCCGGTCTGCCCGCCACCGCGCTGCTCGGCCTGGAGGCGATGAGCGCCGAGGTCACCTGTCCGGTCGACGGGCAGCCGACCGCGGACGTGGTCGCACCGGCCAAGCTGACCGTGCTGGGCAAGCCCGTCACGGTCGGCCTGTACGGCCCGACCAAGGTGGACGTGCCGCTGGTCGGCAGTGTGTCGGTGGAGTTCTCCAAGAAGACCACCACCACGACCACCGCCGCCGCCTCGGCGCTGGAGGTGCAGGTGGAGGTGAACCCGCTGAACCTGAACGTCGCCAAGGTCACCGGTACGGTCACCGTCGCCTCGGTGAGCTGCGAGAAGCCCGTCGCCCCCGCTCCCACGGACACCCCGAGCACGGCGCCCACCGCCCAGCCGGTCGTCGACGCCACCACCTCGCGGGCCGCGGTGCCCCAGGCGGCGGTGGACAGGACCGACAAGCCCGAGAAGCTCGCCAGCACCGGCGGCAGCAGCGCCACCGGCCCGCTGGCCGCCGGCGCGGCCGCACTGGTCGCGGGCGGCGCGGCCGCCCTGTGGGCCACCCGGCGCCGCCGGGCCGCGCACGCCCGCCGGCACTGAGGCCGCGCACGCCTGCCGGCACTGAGGCCGGGTACGCCCTCCCAGGCGTTGAGGCCGCGGACGCCCGCCGGCGCTGAGCGCGCCCGGCCACCGGAAGCGGTGCGGGGTGCCGCGCCCGGCACTCCCGCACCGTAACCGTGCCACTGCGGACGGTTGGTTCACATGCGCGTTACATGAGAGGAACAACCGGGAAACGGCGGCTTGCGACGCTACGCGGGCACCCACCACCCAGCACTGCGAGGGACCAGCCGTGGCAATCAAGGCCGAGTACATCTGGATCGACGGCACCAAGCCGACCGCGAAGCTCCGCTCCAAGACTCGCGTCCTGCCGAACGCCGACAAGATCCCCACCTGGGGCTTCGACGGTTCCTCGACCAACCAGGCCGAGGGTCACGCCTCGGACCGCGTGCTGGAGCCGGTGAAGGTCGTCAAGGACCCGATCCGCGGCGGCGACCACATCCTGGTCCTCTGCGAGGTCCTGGAGACGGACGGCACCCCGCACGAGTCCAACACCCGCGCCCTGCTGCGCGAGGTCGACGAGAAGTACGCCGCGCAGGAGTCGATCTTCGGCATCGAGCAGGAGTACACCTTCTTCAAGGGCTCCCGCCCGCTCGGCTTCCCGGAGGGCGGCTACCCGGCCCCGCAGGGCGGCTACTACTGCGGCGTCGGCGCCGAGGAGGTCTTCGGCCGCGAGATCGTCGAGCTGCACCTGGACCGCTGCCTCGACGCCGGCCTGGCCATCTGCGGCATCAACGCCGAGGTCATGCCCGGCCAGTGGGAGTTCCAGATCGGCCCGGTCGACGCGCTGACCGTCTCGGACGACCTGTGGATCGCCCGCTACCTGCTCTACCGCACCGCCGAGGAGTTCGGCATCGACGCCACCCTGGACGCCAAGCCGGCCCGTGGCGACTGGAACGGCGCGGGTGCGCACACCAACTTCTCCACCAAGGCGATGCGCGAGGGCTACGACGCCATCATCACCGCCTGCGAGTCGCTCGGCGCCTCCCAGGAGAAGGTGCTGGAGCACGTCAACCAGTACGGTGACGACATCCAGTCCCGCCTGACCGGCAAGCACGAGACCGCCCCGTGGAACGTCTACAGCTACGGCGTCTCCAACCGCGGCGCCTCGGTCCGCATCCCGTGGCAGGTCGAGGTGGAGCAGAAGGGCTACATCGAGGACCGCCGCCCGAACGCCAACGTCGACCCCTACGTCGTCACCCGCCTCCTGATCAACACCTGCTGCGAGGCCCTGGAGAAGGCCGGCCAGGTCTGATCCCCGAGTTCCGCTCACCCGCAGGCCCTTCCCCGCTCGGGGAAGGGCCTGCGGGCGTTGGGTCATGGGGCAAATCACTGGTCAATCCCGGTCGCCCAGTCGACAATTCACGGCATGACCGAACAGCCGCTGCTCCTGCTCGACGTGGACGGACCGCTCAATCCCTATGCCGCGCCGAGGCTCCGGCGGCCGGCCGGGTACCGCAGCCACCAGCTGATGCCCACCTGGTGGGCGGAGCGGCAGAGCCGGCGGGCGAACGGCGAGGCGAAGCCGTTGCGGGTGTGGCTGAACCCGGAGCACGGGACGGAGTTGCTGGCGCTGCCGTACCAGCTGGTGTGGGCGACCACCTGGATGGACGAGGCGAACGCCCTCATCGGCCCGAACCTCGGGCTGCCCGAACTCCCCTACATCTCCTGGACGGAGCTGTTCGGGGAGGATCCGGACGGGTTGCACTGGAAGACCAGGGACGTCGTCGCCTGGGCGGACGGGCGGCCGTTCGTGTGGCTGGACGACGAACTCGGGCCGCAGGACATCGAGTGGATCGCGGCGAACCATCCGGGGGAGGCGCTGCCGCTCTGGGTCGATCCCCGGGCGGGACTGCAGGAGCTGCACTTCGCGGCGCTGCGGGAGTGGGCGGAGGACGAATGCTGATCGGCCAGGTGGAGCGGCTGCGCCGCTATCCGGTCAAGTCGCTGCTGGGGGAGGAGCTTTCGGCGGCCGAGGTGTCCGGACGGGGCCTGGCGGGGGACCGGGAGCGGGCGCTGCTGGACCTGGCGACCGGACGGGTGGCCAGTGCGAAGAACCACGCTGCGCCGTCCCCACCCTGCGGCACGGCCCGCTGCCCCGCCGGGCGGAGGCGCTGCGGGTACCGGCCGAGCGCAACCGGCTGGTCCCGTTGGAGGGGATGCCGGCACTGCCCTGCGCGGGGGTCTACGCGCAGGTGCTGGCGCCCGGCCGGATCGAGGCCGGTGCCGAGGTCAGGCTGACCGACCTCAGGTCGAACTGAGCACCGTCTCCAGGGCGTTGAGGAAGCGGTCGGTGGTCTGCTCGTCCCGTACGGCGATCCGCAGCCAGTCCTCGCCGAGGCCGGGGAAGGTGTCCCCGCGCCGGACGGCGAAGCCGTGCTCGCGCAGCCGCTCGCGGACCGCGGCCGCGCCCGGCAGTCGGACCAGGACGAAGGAGGCGGCCGGCTCGCCGGACATCCGCAGCGTCGGGAAGGTGGCCAGGCCCTTCACCAAGTACCCGCGCCGGATGGCGAGTTCGGCGGCGGCCTGGTCCGCCTCGGCCAGTGCCGGCGACCCGCTGCACAGCTCGGCGGCGACCAGGGCCGGGGTGGAGACCGGCCAGAGCGGCTGCGCGGCGCCGAGGGCGGCGATCAGCGGCGCCGGTCCGAGCACGTAGCCGATCCGCAGCCCGGCCAGGCCCCAGGTCTTGGTGAGGCTGCGCAGCACGACGACCTGGCCGGGCAGGTCCCGGACCGGGGCGAGGGACTCCCGCTCGCCGGGCACGGTGTCCATGAACGCCTCGTCCACCACCAGGGTGCGCCCGGGCCGGGCGAGCCCGGCGACGGCCTCGGCGGGGTGCAGGACGGAGGTCGGGTTGGTCGGGTTGCCGAGGACGACCAGGTCCGCCTCCTCGGGGACGGCGCCCAGTCGGAAGCCGTCCTCGGGGGAGAGCAGCACCCGGTGCACCCGGTGCCCGGCGTCCCGCAGTGCGGCCTCCGGTTCGGTGAACTGGGGGTGCACGACGACGATGTGACGAGAAGTCAGCACGCGCGCGAGCAGCACGAAGGCCTCCGCCGCCCCCGAGGTGAGCAGCACCTCCTGGACCGGGCGCCCGTGCCGGGCGGCCACCGCGGCGCGGGCGGCGCTCTGGTCGGGGTAGGCGGCGAGGTCGCCGAGGCTGGCGGCCAGGCGCTCGCGCAGCCAGCTCGGGGGCGTGCCGGTGCGGACGTTGACGGCGAGGTCGACCAGGCCGCGTCCGTCGGCCCGCACCTCGGCGTCGCCGTGGTGGCGCAGGTCGGGTTCGTGGGCGGTCATGCGGAAGCCCCCTCGTCAGGCAGCGCGGGCAGGGTGGGCGAGGCGGGCAGCCCGGGCACCCGTAGGACGTCGTACGCGCCGGGCGGCACGGTGAGCTCCGCGCCGTCGCCGAGGGCGACCAGGGCGACGGCGTGCCCGTGCGCGGCCAGGGTGACGGCCGCCCCGGTGTGGTCGACGACCTGTCCGGTGCCGTCCGTCGCCACTCCGGCCCAGTCCAGTACCGCTCCGCGCTTGTTCCGTATCGTCCCGGGCTCCGGTACCGCGACCTGCCGGGTGCCCGGGCGGAGCAGCTCGGCCACCGCCTCGACCGCCGCCGGCCGACCCACCACCACCGAGGCGCGCCGCAGTTCCGCCAGTGCGCGCGGCACCAGCAGGTCGTGCGACCCCGGTCCGAGGCCGACCAGCGCCAGCCGTCCGCGCACCGCGGTCCGGGCGATCGCCACCGTGGCCGTCGCCGACTTCCGCTTGGCGACCACGAGTTGACCGCCGCTTTGACCACTGTTGGCGCTCGCCAGCGCCGCCGCCTCGGCGACGCTCGCGGTGCCGACCGCCGCACCGACGGCCTCGGACGGGTTCGGCACCGTGAGCCGCGCCAGCTCCTCCGCCGGGTGCTCGTCCACCGGCACGTTCAGGCATCGCGCGGCCCAGCGCACCGCGGGGTGGTCCGCCTTGCCGGCCACGGTGGCCAGCCGGGCGATCGCCGAGCGCAGGTGGCCGGTCTCCTTGAGCACGGCCATCAGCAGCTTCATCGCGTCGGCCGCCTCGGTGCCGCTGCCCGCCCCGATGCCGACGACCAGGGTGCGCGGGACGACCAGGAGGTCGCTGCCGTCCGGGTCCTCCTGGTCGGTGATCCGCAGGACGGGGGCGTCCTCGGGCGCGTCCGGCCGGACGTTCGGGGGCAGCGCGGGCAGCGGGTACGGCACCTCGGTGACCAGCCGGACGGGGCGTCCGTCCGCCGCCGCCTCGGCGGTCGCGGTGGCACCGGCCCGGTAGTGGCGCACGGCGTGCGGGGTCAGGACGTCGAGCGGGTCCTCGGGGGCGGGCAGCGGGCCGGTGAACACCGGGGTGACGCCGAGGGCGGCCGCCACCTCCCGGGCCAGCTCCTCGGCCGAGTCGGTGTGGGTCAGCGGGATCACCCAGCGCCGCCCCGGGTCCACGCAGAGCACGTCGGCGCCGCGCGGGATGTCGATGCGGTGGTCGGTCAGCAGTCCGACGACGGCGGCGAGCGAGCCGACGGCGATCACCTGCCGGTGCCGGCTGAGGGCGAAGTGCATCGCCTCCGGCCCCTGGAAGCAGTTGCCGCGCGAGGCCTGGTAGAGGTGGCTGCTCTCCGGCCAGAGGGCCTGCAGTTCGTTGGCCAGCGGGCGGCCCGGCCCGTAGATGGCGACCAGTCCGATCACGTACCGCACTCCTTGCCGTCCCCGGCCCTACGCTGGCGGGCCCCCGTGATCCCACCACGCGCGGCCGAAAGGGGTCAATCGCGGCGCGTGTGACATCCGCCGCCGACGCGGGTTGCTCCGTATCAGGACCGCCTCGCAGCTGTTCTTCTGTTCTTCACTTCTCTTGTGCGGTACACGACACCGCCGTAATCCTACTGTTCTCGGCGCTCCCGCCCGGGAAGCCCCGACACACGGAGGACCCCATGGCCTTCGCACGACTCCGCACCCCCGGCACCCCCACCGCCGGCCCGCGCCCCGCCCGTCGCCGCAGGCTCCGCCCGTTCACCGCCCTCGCCACCGGCCTCGGCCTGGTCGCCGGCTCGCTCGGACTGTGGGCCGCCGGCGGCAGCGCGGCCGCCGACACCGCGGCCGGTCTGCCCTCGCCCGACCACGTCGTCGTCGTGGTCCTGGAGAACCACGCGTACTCGCAGGTCATCGGCCGCTCCAGCGCGCCGTACATCAACGGCACCCTGGTCGCCGGCGGCGCGACGCTGACCCAGTCGTACGCGCTCACCCACCCCAGCCAGCCGAACTACTACATGCTGTTCTCCGGCAGCTCGCAGGGCGTCACGGACGACAGCTGCGTGGACGTCGGCGCGCTGCAGCAGCCCAACCTGGCCTCCGAGCTGCTCGCCGCCAACCAGACCTGGGCCAGCTACAACGAGGGCCTGCCCGCCGTCGGCGCCACCGACTGCAGCAGCGGCAACTACGCCCAGAAGCACAACCCGTGGTTCGGCTTCGGCAACGTGCCCACCTCCAGCGCCTACGGCATGGACGCCTTCCCGAGCGACTTCACCACCCTGCCCAAGGTCTCCTTCGTCATCCCGGACCTGTGCGACGACATGCACGACTGTTCGGTGGGCACCGGCGACTCCTGGCTGCAGACCAACCTCGACGCGTACGCCCAGTGGGCCAAGAGCAACAACAGCCTGCTGGTGGTGACCTTCGACGAGGACAACCGCCTCTCCGGCAACCGCATCCCGACCCTCCTCTACGGCGCCCACGTCGCCCCCGGCAGCTCCACCGCCACCACCTACAACCACTACGACGTGCTGCACACCCTGGAGGACCTGGCCGGCGTCAACGCCCACGCCGGCAACTCCGCCAACGCCACCGACATCACCGGCATCTGGAACTGACGCCGGTGTACGTCGCGGACTCCCGCAGCTCCAAGGCCCCCGTCGCACCGGCCGTCGGCCCGGTGCGGCGGGGCGCCGCCCTGCGCTCCGTGCCGGGGGCGGTCCTCGCCCTCGGCGCCGTCAGCATGGTCACCGACATCTCCTCCGAGATGGTCAACGCCGTGCTCCCGCTCTACCTGCTCACCGGACTCGGCCTCTCCCCACTCGGCTTCGGCCTGCTCGACGGCATCCAGAACGGCTTCAGCGCCCTGGTCCGGCTCGCCGGCGGCCACCTCGCCGACCGCCGCGGCCGCGACGGGTCCGCCCGCCACAAGGCCGTCGCCGCCGTCGGCTACGGGCTGTCCGCGCTGTGCCGGCCGCTGCTGCTGTTCGTCCACACCGTGCCGCTGATCGGGGCCGTCATCGCCGTCGACCGCACCGGCAAGGGCCTGCGCACCGCGCCCCGGGACGCGATGATCTCGCTGGCCACCGAACCCGCCCACCGGGGACGGGCGTTCGGCGTGCACCGGGCGATGGACACGGCCGGCGCGCTGCTCGGCCCGCTCACCGCCTTCCTGGTGCTGCGCCTGGCCGGCGGCCCGATGCTCGCCGACGGCGGCGAACGGCACGGCTACGACGCGGTGTTCACGGTCAGCGCCTGCGTCGCCGCACTGGGCGTGCTGATCCTGCTGCTGTTCGTGCCGAACCGACAGAATGGTGATGATCCGTCAACTTGGGCTCCCTCGCTGCGCGATGGCCTCACCCTGCTGCGATTGCCCGGGCTTCGCCGACTCACCCTGTGCGCCGTGCTGCTCGGCCTCACCACCGTCAGCGACTCCTTCCTCTACCTGCTGATCCAGCGCCGCCTCGGCCTGTCCGTCAACCTGTTCCCGCTGCTGCCGCTCGGCACCGCGGCCGCCTTCCTGCTGCTGGCCGTGCCGCTCGGCTCGCTCGCCGACCGGATCGGGCGCCGCCGGCTCTTCCTGCTCGGGCACGGGGTGCTGCTGCTCGCGTACGGGCTGCTGCTCTCACCGCTGCGCGGACTGCCCGTGGTGATCTGCGTCCTGGTGCTGCACGGCTCGTTCTACGCCGCCACCGACGGCGTGCTGGCCGCCGCCGCGGCCGACACCGTACCCGCCGAGCAGCGCGGCGCCGGACTCGCCCTGGTCGGCACCGGGCAGGCGCTGGCCCGGTTCGCCTGCTCGCTGCTGTTCGGCGCGCTGTGGAGCGCGGTGGGCGGCCCGACCGCGCTCGCCTGGTCGGCGGGGGCGCTGGCGCTGTGCGTGGCCGGCGCGGCGGTGGTGCTGCGTCCGTCCGAGGCCGTCGCCACCGGTGTCTCCGAGGAGAGCGCGTGAACCTGCAGAGCCGCACCAGGGTGATCGTGCTGCTGGTCGCCGTCCTGGTGCTCGGCGCGGTCGGCACCGGGGCCGTCCTCTACGCGTCCGACCGCACCGCCGAGCGCGACCGCACCCAGGCCGGCGGGCCGGCCGTCAACCCGGGGTCAGTGTCACTCCAAGTCCCCCCGAACGGACGACAGTTGCTGTTCCGCAACATGGCCTGGGGTCCGCACCGGGACGAGATCACCACCGTCCCCGCCGACCATCCCGACGGCCCGCGCACCGCCTCCGGCACCCAGTGCCTGCGCTTCCACGCCGCCGCCGGAACCGGCATCTGCCTCCAGGCCCAGCACGGCGCGCTGGAGGACACCTACCGCGCCGTCGTCCTGGACGACCACCTGCACGAACGGCGCTCCTTCCCCGCCGCCGGCATCCCCACCCGCTCCCGGGTCTCCCCGTCCGGACACCTCGCCGCCTGGACGGTCTTCGTCAGCGGCGACTCCTACGCGGGCACCGACTTCTCCACCCGCACCTCCATCGTGGACGTGCGGGACTGGAACCTGCGGGAGAACCTCGAGGACTTCACCGTCATCAAGGACGGCCACCCGTACCAGGCGCACGACGTCAACATCTGGGGCGTCACCTTCGCCGACGACAACACCTTCTACGCCACCGTGGCCACCTCCGGACAGACCCACCTCGCCCGCGGCGACCTCGCCGCCCGTACCCTCACCACCCTGCACGACAACGTCGAATGCCCCTCGCTCTCCCCGGACGGCACCCGCATCGCCTACAAGAAGCGCGTCCCCGGCCTGTCGCCCGACGCCCCCTGGCGGCTGTACGTGCTCGACCTCGCGACCGGGACCGAGACCGCCACCGCCGAGCAGCGCAACATCGACGACCAGGCGCTCTGGTCCGACGACGGCACCCTGCTCTACGCCCTGCCCGGGGACTACGGCGCCGACCTGTGGACCGTCCCGGCGGACGGCTCCGGCGCCGCACGGCTGGTCACCAGGGCCGCCGTCGCCCCCGCCTACCTGGGCTGAGGAACTCTCCGCTACCGTCCCACGTCGAGCAGAGTGTGGCGGCTGGCCGAACGTTCCGGTCGGACGTCCTGATCGAAACGGGGGAGCGAGACAACCGTGGACGGCATCCCACCCGAGCGCATGGTCACCGACTCCTGGCCGGCCCTGCACGGCCGCCCGGTCCTGCGGCGCACCGTGGCCGTCGGACTGGTGCTCGGCGTGTCCGTCGGCGCCGCCCTGGTGGTGCGCGGCGTCAACGCGCTCACCATGGGAGGGGTCGGCCGGGAGACCGACCGCGACCGTGCCGAGCGCCTGGCCGGCCTCCACCCCTCCCAGCACCCCGGCGCCGGCCGCTACTACGTCCCGGTCGGCGCCGTCTACACCCGCACCTCCGACGGCGCGCCCATCGCCTACCTGCACTACCGCCTCGGCGGCGGCAAGGAACCGGGCCTCGGCGACTTCCTGCGCACCTACGACCTCCCCGCGCCCGGGCCCGCCGCCCCGCTGCCGCCGGACCTCGCCGCCGCCCTCGGCGGCGACGAGCCGGCGGAGGCGCCGGAGCTGCCGGAGGGGCCGGAGCTGCCGGAGGGGGGGCCTTCGGCATCTCCGTCCGCGGCCGCCGCCACTGCCGCCGCCGTGCCCGGGAGCACCTCCGCGCCCGTCGCCATCGCGGCGCAGCCGGCGGCGGGCGAGCCCACCCCGGACGCCTCCGTCGAGCCTTCCGCGGACCCCTCCGTCGACGCCTCCGTCGAGCCGGACGGCGAGCCCTCCGTCGAGCCGGACGCCGGGGCAGCGGAGGGCGGTTACGCGCCGACGCCCTCCCCGCCCCCGGCCTGGGCGCCCACGCCGAGCCCCACCTGGACCCCGTCGGCCGTCCCCACCCACGCCGCCAGAACGCGCCGCATCTACGTCGCGACGATCCCCGGGGGCCTCTCCGGCGCCGCCGACATCTACGTCCGCGCCACCGGCTGACCACGCGGCCCGCCGCCGGAGCCGTTGTCGGAGCCTTGTCGGGGGGCAGGACGACCCTCGTGCTGACCGCCTGCGGGCCGGACGACAGCGATCCGTCCGCCGCGCCCACGTCCGCCGCGCCCGCTGCGGGGGCGCCCGCTTCGGCCCGGCCGCGAGGGACGTCTCCCGGCCGCCCGCCCTGAAGGCCCCGGCGGACGTGACCGAGAGCACCACCCGCTGACAAGCCTCCGCGTGACGAACCTCCGCCCCGCCGACCACCGGTCGGCGGGGCGGAGGCGTGACGGTCAGCGGGTGGCTGCCGGGGCGAGGTCGCGGGTCGGTGCGGGAGCCGGGCTCGCGGTGGCGCCGCGCCGGGCCGGGGCCTGGCCGACGAGCATGGCGCCCAGCGCCAGTACCAGGCCCAGCACCTGCCACGGGGTGAGCGTCTGGCCGAGCACGACCAGGCCGCCGACGGTGGCCACCACCGGGTTGATCAGTCCCAGGAAGGACGCCGGCCCGGCGCCGAGGCGGTCGATGCCGCGGAACCACAGGACGTACCCGAGCGCGGTGCTGAACAGTCCGAGGTAGGCGAAGCCCGCCAGGTTGGAGGCGCTCAGGGCCGGCGGCGCGCCCTCGACCAGCGCCGCGAGCGGGACCAGGAAGACCGAGCCGGCCAGGAGCTGCCATGCCGTGAGGTCCACCATGGTGGCGCCGTCCGGGCGGCCCCAGCGGCGGGTGAGGACGGTGCCCATGGCCATCAGGCCGATCGCGGTGACCATCGCGGCGATCCCGACGCCGTCCAACTCGGCCCCGCTCTTGAGCACCAGCAGCGCCACTCCACCGACCCCGGCCAGCCCGGCGATCAGTGCCCGGCGCCCGGGCCGGACCCGGAGCACGCCGATCGAGAACCCGGCGACCAGCAGCGGCTGGATCGCCCCGATGGTGGCCGCGACACCGCCGGGCAGGCGGTAGGCGCCGACGAAGGTGAGCGGGAAGAACAACCCGATGTTGAGCATCCCGAGCACCGCCGCGCGCCCCCACCAGCGCCCCTTGGGCAGTTTGCGCCCGATCAGCAACAGCAGGAGCCCGGCCGGCAGCGCCCGCAGCGCGGCGAGCAGCAGCGGGCGGCCTTCGGGCAGCAGCTGGGTGGTGACCAGGTAGGTGGTGCCCCAGGCGGCCGGGGCGAGTGCGGCGGTGACGGCGATCCCTGCGCGCTTGCGGTCCATGACGATCCCGATCCCCTCAACGTTGATTATCTGAACGTTGAGATATTTCTACGCCCGAGATCGGCGAACGTCAAGTATGTGAATGTTAAGATATCTGGACCGGCAGCACCGAGAGGGAGATGACAGGTCATGCAGCAGCGCGACACCGTCGACGACATCGCCGAGCAGTGGGCCAGGAACCGCCCCGACCTGGACCGCGAGGCCATGGCCCTGATCGGTCGGCTCCGGCGGCTGAACGTCCGGGTCGACAACGCCCTGCGCGAGTACTTCACCAGCTGTGGCCTGGACTCCTCCGAGTTCGACGTCCTCGCCACCCTCCGCCGCTCCGGCGAACCCTACGAGCTCAACGCGCGCGCCCTGCTCAAGTCCGCCATGGTCACCTCCGGCGCGATCACCAACCGCGTCGACAAGCTCTCCGCCAAGGGCCTGGTCGAACGCAACCCCTGCCCGGACGACCGCCGCGCCGTCCTGGTCCGCCTCACCCCGGCCGGCAAGGAACTGATCGACGCCATCCTGCCCGGCCACATCCAGAACGAGGAGCGCATCATCGCCACCCTCGACGCCGACGAGCGCGCCCAGCTCGACACCCTGCTGCGCAAGCTCCTCATCGCCCACGGCGACACCGAACCGCTGATCGGCTGACGCAGCCGTCTGCGCTGAGGCGCTCGCCCGGGCCGCCCGCCTCGGCCACGGCACGACGCCGGCGACGCGATACGCCCGCGCTTCGGCTGAACCGGAGTAACGGTGCGGTCGTTCGCGTGTCCACCGCCTCCCCGGCCGCGTTATCCCATCGGGACCCCGCACCGGAGGAGAGGCCCGATGCAGCGCAAGACCCCCAGGGACATCGCCGTCGACGACCAGCTGCGGGCGGCCGGCGCCGAGGGCGCCCAATGGCTCGCCGCCGCCGGGTGGGGCCCGCCGGTGAAGGTGCCGCTGCAGAACGCGGCCAGGTGGCAGCGGGAGACCCGGGACCGGATGCTGGCGGCGCAGCAGGACGAGACCTGCACCTGGTGCGACCACCTGCTGTACGGCGGACCGCAGCCCGTCGTCGTGCACGCCGAGCACCCGACCCACCTGGTCTGCCGGGCCTGCTCCGTCGCCGCCCGGCCGCACCGCCCGTGCCTGGAGTGCGGGAAACCGGCCGACTCGGCGACCCCGCTGGACGGCCGCGAGGACGTCTGCATGGGCGCGGTGGCGATCTACACCCGCCTCCGCTGCGCCGCCTGCTGCCGGCGCGACCCGCTCAACGGCACCTTCGGCGTCGGCACGTGACCTCCCGCTACAGGTCCGCGACCACCGCGTAGCGCTCGTCGTTCACCGGCCCGCCCCACAGGGCGGCGTCCCCGCTGAGCGGCTCGATCCGCAGCTCCGCGACCAACGGCCGTACCGCCGCCGCGAGTTCCTCCGCGCCGACGCCGCCGGCCCACGGCAGCCGCTCCGCCCCGGCGACGTACGGCACCGCCGGCTCGCCCGCTTCGCGCCACCGTCCCTCGACCAACACCAGCCGCCCGCCGGGCCGCAGGAGCCGCACCCAGGCACGCAGCGCCCGCTGCGGATCGGGAAGCGTCCAGATCACGTGTCGGCAGAGCAGCACGTCGAAACCGCCCTCCCGCACCGGCGGCGCGCCCGCATCCCCGACCAGGAACCGTCCCGCCACCGCGGCCGCCGCCAGCTTCGCCCTGGCCCGCGCCACCATCCGCGGCGCAAGGTCCACCCCGGTCACCCGATGCCCACCCGCCGCGACCAGCTCCGCCAACGAGCCCGTCCCGCACCCGACATCCAGCACATCCACCGGCCCCGCCGGCAGCCACCCCCGCACCCGCCGCGCCCACGCCTCCCGCGTCACCGCCGCCCGCAACCCGTGATCCGGCTCGTCATCGAAGCGCGACGCGGCCGCGTCCCAGTAATCAGCGATGGCCCTACCGGGCGCGGAGTCACTCATGCCGCCCATCATCCCCACCACCACTGACACTGACCGGGCCTTGCGGGCCCGAGCGATCACGCGGGTGCAGCAGGCGTGATTGACGACCTGGTCGATGCGACCCGCGAGGCCGTGGAGCTCGACGTGCACGCCAATCTGCACCGCGTGATAACGGAATGGCGCGCCACGGCCGGAATCCTCGCGGACCCGGATCTGGCCGCGGAGCTCACCGGGCCCCTTCCCGGTGACGACCACGGCGAGGTGGCCGCGCCGTGAGCCCCGAGGTGCGAGGTGACCGCCGGCGGCCGGGTGCGGTACCTGGTGGACGAGGTGGCGCGCACGGTGCACTTCGTTCACGCCTCGCCTCGGCACCCGAAGGACACTGACGCGTAGTGGGCGGCCCGGCTCGGGGTGATCGGGTGGACCCGGGCCGAGCGGGCGTTTTCGAGGGGCCGAGGTGAGGGCCGAGGTGGAGGACGCCCCTGGGCGTGACCGTTCCCATGGCCGCTGGATCCTGCCTCCTGATCACCGCTCGGCGGCCAGTGCCGGGGGCTGCCAGTTGTAGATCGGGGCGGAGCGGCTGAGGAGGGCGCGGGTGGGGAGGAGGCCGGCGAGGGTGAGGGCGGTGGTGCGGAGGAGGGTGGCGGCGGGGGTGCGGAGGGCGATGAGGGCGCCGGTGCGGCGGGAGGCGGTGACGACGGCGGTGGTGCGGGGGAGGCGGGCGGCGGTGTAGGCGGGGAGGGCGGTGGCGAGGTCGGCGGAGGGGGTGAGGAGGGAGGCGAGGACGACGGCGTCCTCGATGGCCTGGCAGGCGCCCTGGCCGAGGAAGGGGCACATGGCGTGGGCGGCGTCGCCGAGGAGGGCGACCCGGCCGTGGTGCTGGGCGGGCAGGGGGTCGGCGAGGTCCCAGACGTCGTTGCGGAGTATCCGGTCGGGTTCGGCCCTCGCGAAGAGCTGGGGGACGGGTGCGCACCAGTCGCCGTACAGCCGCTGGAGTTCGGCGTGTTCGCTGGCGGCCCGGGCGCCGGCCGGGGCGAGGGCGGCGCCGTAGACGTAGATCCGGTCGTCGGCGAGCGGGACGATCCCGGCGAGGCGGCCGGGGCCCCAGACCTCGCCGGCGGAGGCCGGACGGCGGCCCGGGGTGACGATGGAGCGCCAGGTGGTGAAGCCGCTGTAGCGCGGGCCGGGGTGGTCGGGGAAGAGCCGGGCGCGGGTGGCGGAGCGGATGCCGTCGGCGGCGACGACCAGTCCGGCCGGCTGGTCCCCGTCGGTGGTGCGGACGACGGCGGGCTGCCGGTGGTCGCCCGGGTCGATGACGGTGGCGGGGGAGTCGGTGCGGACCGTCCCCTCGGGCAGGGCGTCGACCAGGGCGGCGATGACGTCCGCGCGGGCGACGGCGGCGATCGGGTCGCCGAAGTGGGCCTCGACGGCGGCGGTGCTGGTGCGGGCGAGCCAGCGGCCGGAGGGGTGGCGCACGCCGACGGCGGGGTGCGGGGTGGCGAGGGCGCGCAGCCGGGGGCCGACGCCGAGCCGGTCGAGGGCGCGCAGCGCGTTGGGGGCGAGGGCGAGTCCGGCGCCGACCGGTTCCAGTGCGGCGGCGCGTTCGTGGACGGTGACGGGGATGCCCTGTCGGTGGAGGGCGAGGGCGGCGGCGAGGCCGCCGATGCCACCGCCGATGACGATCGCCTGGTGCAGGGCCATGAGGGGCTCCTCTTCTCACACGATCACGATCTGGTCACTACAGGTGTAGTTGCAGGCTTGCTCCAGCACCGTACTACATGTGTAGTGTCCCGTAAACTACGGCTGTAGTGAGTTGGGGGAGCCCCACCGGAAGGGCCATGATCGGACCCATGACACCCCCGCGACCGACCCTGATCGCCGACGCCGCCATCGACCTGATCGCCGACGCCGGCCTGCGCGGGCTCACCCACCGCGCCGTGGACGACGCCGCCGGCCTGCCCGCCGGCTCGACCTCCAACCTGGCCCGGACCAGGGCCGCCCTGCTCGAACTCGTGCTCACCCGGATCGTCGAGCGGGAGACCGCCGACTACCCGGTCTTCGCCGAGGGCGAGCTGCCGGGGGCCACCCTCCCGCCGCGCGCCTTGCTGGTCGAGGTCGGCGCCGAGGTGCTCTTCCAGGCGCTCACCAGCGGCCGCAGGCTCACCCTGGCCCGCCTGGAGCTCGCCCTGGAGGCCACTCGCAGGCCCGAACTGCGCGCCGTCTACGACCGCCTGGGCGCCCGCTTCGCCGAGCTCGGCGCCGAGCTGCTCGCCGCCGCCGGCTCCACCGACCCGGAGGCGGACGCCCGTCGGCTGATCCGCTGGTGCGACGGCGTGCTGTTCAACGCGACGGCCGGCAGCGGGCACTGGCACGTGCCGATGCCGGAGGAACTGCGCGCCGAGATCGACCGCTACCTCGCCGCACTGCTCGATGGGGAGGCGTAGGGCGCGTCCACCTATAGACCTCGAACTCCTCGACGACGCCGACCCGTTGCGCCGCTTCCAGCGCAGTCCGAGGTGCTGGCCGTGGTCCCCGGCGCCTACACCGCCCGGGTGCTCGACACCGGCGTGGACGCCGGACGCCCGTACCTGGCCATGGAGTTGCTGGACGGCCGCCCGCTGGACGTCCACCTGCGCGAGCAGGGCCCGATCCGCGCCGCCGAGGCGCTGCGCGCCCTGGCGCTGGCCCTGGCCGTGGCGCTGTCCGGGGTGCACCGGCTGGGGCTCGTCCACCGGGACCTCAAGCCGGCCAACATCATGCTGACCACGGCGGGCCCGCGGCCGCTGGACTTCGGCATCGCGGCGATCGTGGACGGCACCCGGCTGACCGCCACCGGCGGCGGCCCGGGCACCCTGACGTACATGGCGCCGGAGCAGTTCGGCGAGGAGCGGGTCGGTCCGGCGGCCGACGTGTGGGCCTGGGCGTGCTGCGTGGTGTGCGCGGCGCACGGCGCCAGCCCGTTCACGGCGACCAACGCGGGCGGGGTGATCCGCCGGATCGTGGAGACCGGGCCCGAACCCGCGGCGCTGGCAGCGGTCCAGGCCCTCGACCCGGCGCTCGCCGCCGTCGTCGTACGTGCGCTGGCCATCGACCCGGCGCAGCGCCCGGCGGACGGTACGGCCCTGCTGGGGGCGCTGGCGGCGGCCCGGTCGACGGGGCAGGACCCGGCGGCCGTCCACGACCAGATCACCCGCGGCTGGCAGACCCTGGCCCTGTAGCCATCAGCCGCCGACCGCCACCTCGGGCTCGTGCCGCACCGGGAAGTTGACCGAGTTGGCGATGAAGCAGGCCCGGTGCGCCTGAGCGTGCAGGTCGAGCGCCTGCTCCGCCATTCCCGCCTCGGCGACCTCGACCGCGGGGTGCAGCACCACCGAGGTGAAGTGCCCGCCCTCCGGGGACACGGCCATGGTGCCCACCGGCCGGTCGGCGTACGAGGTCACCACGACCCCGTTCGCCGCGCACAGGTGCAGGTACGAGAGCAGGTGGCACTGGGCGAGCGAGACGAGCAGCAGCTGCTCCGGGTTCCAGCGGGCCGGGTCGCCCCGGAAGACGGGGTCGGCGGAGCCGGGGATGGTCGGCAGGCCCGCGGCGGACACCTCGACGTCGCGGGAGTAGGAACGGTGGTCGTTGGTGCCGGTGCCCCGGTTGCCGGTCCAGCTGATCTCGGCGGTGTACTCGTGCTGCCTGGCCATGGGGGTGCCTCCGTGGGAAGGGCGGTTCGCTGCGGACAGTCAACCGCAGGAGGCCACCCGCGGAGCTCAACGCGGCGTGGTCATCCGCGTGAGGATCGCGCCGGCGCAGTCGTCCACCGAGGCCCGCGAGGTGTCCACGACCAGGTCGTACCCGACCCCCTCGTGCACCGCCGAGGCCTGGGCGGCGGCCATCCCGGTGACCCGGTCGCCGCGCGCGGCCTCCCGGGCCGCGGCCACGGACGGGTCGCAGTGCACGCCGACCCAGAGCACGTCCAGGCCCGCCAGCGCCGTGCGCCACCGCTGCTGCGAGGCGGCCCCGCCGAGGAACACCTCGTCCACCACGACCGGCGCCCCGGCCCGGGCCATCGCCGCCACGCCGATGCTCCAGGCGGCGTCCAGCCGGGCGAAGACCGGTCCGACGGCCACCGTGCCGTCCCCGCCCTCCAGGCCGCCGATGCCGCCGTCACCGCCGAGCAGCCACGGCGGCAGCGCCTCCACCATGGTGTCCGCGCCGAGGTGCAGCCACGGCTCCGGCAACAGCTCCTGCAGGCGCCGGGCGATGCTCGACTTGCCGGAACTGGAGCCGCCGTTGAGGACGATCACGTGCATGCGCCCACCCTACGGTCGCGTGCCCGACCCCGTCGCGGAATCGAACGCCGCCGCGGCGGCCGCGAACGAGGAGGCCAGCGCGGGCGCCCCGGCCCAGTGCAGGTGCAGGTACGAGGCGTGCACGGTGCCGCCGGCGAAGCCCTCCGTGCGCGGCCCGGTCGGCAAGTGCCAGCCCCAGGCGGGGTGTTCGCCCGCGCCCGGCTCGCAGACCGTGCGGTGGAACTCGTGCCCGCGCACCCGGGTGCCGGCCGGGGCGAGCGGGGAGTCGTGCAGGGCGGCGGCCTCCCGGTAGCCGAGGGTGAGCCGTTCGGTCATCCGGGCGGTGGCGTCCAGCACCCCGCACATCGGCAGGCCGTCCAACTCCCGCCCCAGGTACAGCAGTCCGGCGCACTCGGCGGCGATCGGCCCGCCCGCGGCGGCGAATCCGGAGATCGCCGAGCGCAGCGCGGCGTTCCCGCTCAACTCCCGTACGTACAGCTCCGGGAAGCCGCCGCCGATGACCAGTCCGGCGGTGCCCTCCGGCAGCGCCGAGGCGTGCAGCGGGTCGAAGGGGACGACCTCCGCGCCCGCAGCGCCCAGCAGTTCGGCGTTCTCGGCGTACGAGAACGAGAACGCCGCGCCGCCTGCCACCGCGATCCGCGGCCGCCCGGGGACGGGCACGACCTCGGTCGACGGGTCCCACGGTTCGGCGTCCAACTCCGGTGCCGTGTGAGCGAGTTCCAGCAACGCGTCCAGGTCCACCGAGGAGGCGACCAGGGCGCCCATGTCCGCGACCGCCTTGACCGCCTCCGCCGAGCGTTCCACCGCCGGGATCAGCCCGAGGTGCCGGGACGGCGTGGCGACCGCCGCCGAGCGGCGCAGCGCGCCCAGCACGGGCACCCCGGAGCCCTCCTCCAGGGCCTCCCGCAGGAGTTGCTCGTGCCGGTCGGAGGCGACCCGGTTGAGGATCACCCCGGCGAGCCGCACCTGCGGGTCCCAGGACGCGAAGCCGTGCACCAGCGCGGCCACCGAGCGGGACTGCGAGGAGCCGTCCACCACCAGCACCACGGGCGCCCGCAGCAGCTTGGCGACGTGCGCGGTGGACGCCAACTCCCCGCGCCCGGACGCCCCGTCGAACAGGCCCATGACGCCCTCGACCACCGCCACGTCCGCCCCCGCCGCGCCGTGCAGGAACAGCGGGGCGATCCGCTCCGGCCCGCACATGAAGGCGTCCAGGTTGCGGCCCGGACGCCCGGCGGCGAGCGCGTGGTAGCCCGGGTCGATGTAGTCCGGGCCGACCTTGTGCGGCGACACCGCCAGTCCACGCGCGGCGAGCGCCGCGATCAGGCCGGTGGCGACGGTGGTCTTGCCGGCGCCGGAGGAGGGGGCGGCGACGACCAGGCGGGGGACGCCCCGCAACGGGCTGGTGCTCAAGGGGTCACCACTCGATGCCGCGCTGGCCCTTGCGGCCGGCGTCCATGGGGTGCTTGACCTTGGTCATCTCGGTGACCAGGTCGGCGAATCCGGTCAGCGCCTCGGGCGCGTACCGGCCGGTGATGACGACGTGCTGGCTGCCCGGGCGGTCCTTGAGCACGGACACCACCTCGTCCGGGTCGATCCACCCCCAGTGCATCGGGTAGGTGAACTCGTCCAGCACGTAGAAGCGGTAGGTCTCGGCCGCGAGGTCCCGCTTGACCTGCTCCCAGCCCTCCTTGGCCGCCTCCTCGCTGGACATCTCCTGCTCGGCGGAGCGCTGGATCCAGGACCAGCCGGAGCCCATCTTGTGCCAGTCGACGGTGCCGCCCTCGCCGGAGGCGCCGAGCACGCGCAGCGCGTTCTCCTCGCCGACCTTCCACTTGGCGGACTTCACGAACTGGAACACCCCGACCGACCAGCCCTGGTTCCAGGCCCGCAGCGCCATGCCGAAGGCGGCCGTGGACTTGCCCTTCCCGGGGCCGGTGTGCACGGCGGTGATCGGCTGGGTGCGCCGCTGGCGGGTCGTCAGTCCGTCGTCGGGAACGCTCTCGGGGACGCCCTTGGGCATGTCGGTCAGGCCGCCTTTCGCATCGAAGTGGTGGTCGCACGAGTGGTCGCACGGTTCTCGCGGACGAGCGAGGCCACGCCCTCGGCGCGCAGCTCGTCCAGGCTGACGGCGCTGCCGCCGAGCAGCCCGGCCAGGGTACGGGCCAGGCCCAGCCGGACCGGTCCGGACTCGCAGTCCAGCACCACGCTCGCGGTGCCCTGGGCGGCGAACAGCGCGGCCGCGCGGTGCGAGCGGGCGAGCGCGTCCCGCCCGCCGGTGGCCCGGCCGTCGGTGACCACGACCAGCAGCGGGCGCCGGTTCGGGTCGCGCAGCCGCTCCACCCGCAGCACCTCGTGGGCGCGCAGCAGGCCGGCGGCCAGCGGGGTCCGCCCGCCGGTGGGCAGCGACTCGAGGCGGGCCGCACCGACCTCCACCGAGGAGGTCGGCGGCAGCGCCAGTTCGGCGTCCGCACCCCGGAAGGTGATCATGCCGATCTTGTCCCGGCGCTGGTAGGCGTCCATCAGCAGCGACAGCACCGCGCCCTTGACCGCGGTCATCCGCTGCCGGGCGGCCATCGATCCGGAGGCGTCCACCACGAACAGCACCAGGTTGGACTCCCGTCCCTGGCGCACCTGTTCGCGGAAGTCGTCCTTGTGCAGCACCAGCGCCCGGCCGGCCCGCCCGCGCGCCACCTGGTGCGGCGCGGCGGCCTGCAGGGTCGCGGTCAGGTGCAGCCGGCTCAGGGTGCCCTGCGGCCGCCGGGCCCGGACGGTGTGCCCGCCGGTGGTCTCGGCGGGGGAGCGGCGGCCCTGGGCGCCGTGGCCGGTGCCCTGCACGGTGAACAGTCGGGTGCGGTACGGGTCCCCGGCCGCGACCGGCGCCGACTCCCGGGCGGGGGAGGGGTGTTGGGCCGGGACGGGCTGCGGCGTGGGTGCCTCGGCGTCCGAGGCACCGCTCTCGGGGGCGGACGCCTCCGGGATGCCGCCGTCGGACGGCTCCGGAGCGCCACCGCCGTCGGGGCCGCCGCCCTCCGGACCGCCGCCGTCGGGGTCGCTCCCGTCCGGACCCGGCCCGTCGCCCTCGGGCTCCGGGTCCTCCGGCTGGGAGTGCTCCTCCAGCGTCCGGTCCAGCTGCTCCTCGTCCAGCCCCGGAGCGTCGAACGGGTTGCGCCGGCGCCGGTGCGGCAGGGCCAGCTGGGCGGCCTTGCGGACGTCCTCCTCCAGCACCTCCACCCGCCCCGCCCAGGCGGCCAGCGCGACCGCGGTCCGGGCCATCACGATGTCCGCGCGCAGCCCGTCCACCTCGAAGGCCGCGCACACGGCCGTGATCTGACGCAGTGCCACATCCGTCAGCTCGACCTTGGGCAGCAACTCCCGGGCGGCGGTGATGTGTTCGGCGAGCTCCCGCTCCTGTGCCGCGAACCGCGCCGCGAAGCCGGCCGGGTCGGTGTCGTAGGCGAGCCGGCGCCGGACCACCTCGGCCCGCTCGGCCGGGTCCCGGGTGGCGGCGATCTCGACGGTCAGGCCGAAGCGGTCGAGCAGCTGCGGCCGCAGCTCGCCCTCCTCCGGGTTCATCGTGCCGACCAGCAGGAACCGCGCCGCGTGCCGCACCGACACGCCCTCGCGCTCGACGTACGAGCGCCCCATCGCGGCGGCGTCCAGCAGCAGGTCCACCACGTGGTCCTGGAGCAGGTTCACCTCGTCGATGTACAGCACGCCGCGGTGCGCCTTGGCCAGCAGTCCGGGCTCGTACGCCTTGACGCCCTCGGCCAGCGCGCGCTCCAGGTCGAGCGAGCCGACGATCCGGTCCTCCGCCACGCCGACCGGCAACTCGACCAGCTGGGACGGTCGTTCGTGACTCGCGACGGCGGCGTGCGGCCCGTCCGGGCACTGCGGGTCCGGCGCGGCCGGGTCGCAGGCGAAGCGGCAGCCGTCCACGGCGGCGATGGAGGGCAGCAGCCCGGCAAGCGCGCGCACCATGGTCGACTTCGCGGTGCCCTTCTCGCCGCGCACCAGCACACCGCCCACGGCCGGGGAGACCGCGTTCAGCAGCAGCCCGAGCCGCAGGTCGGCCATGCCGACGATCGCGGTGAACGGATAGCGGACGTCACTCATGCGTCACTCCCAGGTGCCCCGGGCGGGAGGAACGGCAGCGTTCCGGCCGCCGGCACCCCGCCCTCGATCAGCTTCCACAGCGCGTCGGTGTCCGCGTGCTCCTCGATCAGGTCGCCCAGCCGGTCCAGCCGGGCCTCGCGCGCCGCGGCGAAGGAGGTGTCCGGCGCCGGCACGAACGCCCGGCCCGCCAACTCGGCTACCTCGCACAGGAGTTCGCGGCGGAAGCCGTCGTTCTCCAGTGCGCCGTGCCAGGTCGTGCCCCAGACCGAGCCGACCCGGCAGCCGTCCAGCCCCTGCCCATCGTCATCAGAGATGAACGGTTCCCCTCCCTCGACCGACACCACCCCGTGGTGGATCTCGTAGCCCTCGACCCGCTGCCCGTACGCCTCGCCCACCGGCCGCGCCAGCACCTTCTCGGCACCGAAGCGGACGTCCGTCGGCAGCAGGCCCAGCCCGCCGACGAGCCCCGCCTTCGACTCCACCTCGTCCTCGATCGAGCGCGCCAGCATCTGGTAGCCGCCGCAGACCCCGAGGATCGGCAGCCCGGCCGCCGCCCGCGCCTTCAGCGCCGGCTCCAGGCCGCGCTCGCGCAGCCAGGCGAGGTCCGCCACCGTCGCCCGGGTGCCGGGCAGCACCACCAGGTCGGCGTCGGCCAGCTCCTCCGGCCGGGTGGCCCAGCGCACCAGCACGCCCGGCTCCTGCGCCAGCGCGTCCAGGTCGGTGAAGTTGGACAGCCGGGGGAAGCGCACCACGGCCACCCGCAGCACGTCCGCCCCGAGCGGCCCTGGCCCGTCCACCCGGTCCACCACCGTGGACAGGTCCAGCGAGTCCTCGGCGTCCAGCCACAGGCCGGGCAGCATCGGCAGGGTGCCCAGCACCGGACGGCCGGTCAGCTCGTGCAGCATCTCCAGCCCGGGCGCCAGCAGTTGGGCGTCACCGCGGAACTTGTTGACGAACCAGCCCGCGACGTGCCGCTGGTCCTCCGCGGACAGCAGCGCCAGCGTTCCGTACATCGCCGCGAAGACCCCGCCGCGGTCGATGTCCCCGACCACCACCACCGGCAGGGCGGCGGCCGTGGCCAGGCCCATGTTGGCGATGTCCCGGTCGCGCAGGTTGATCTCGGCGGGCGACCCGGCGCCCTCGCACACCACCACGTCGTAGCGCCGGCGCAGGTCCGCCAGGCACTCCAGGGCGCGCTCCAGCAGGACGGGCTTGCGCTCGCGGTAGTCCAGCGCGCCCACCTCGGCGACCGGCCGGCCGAGCAGCACCACCTGGCTGCGGCCGTCCGCGCCGGGCTTCAGCAACACCGGGTTCATCGCCGCCTCCGGCTCCACCCGGGCGGCCTGCGCCTGCATCGCCTGGGCGCGGCCGATCTCGGCACCGTCGGCGGTGACGAAGGAGTTCAACGACATGTTCTGCGCCTTGAACGGCGCGACCCGCACGCCCTGGCGAGCCAGCCAACGGCAGATCCCGGCCGTCACCACGCTCTTGCCCGCGTCCGAGGTCGTCCCGGCGACCAGCAGCGCGTTGCTCATGCGTCCACCTCGCTCCGCTCGGCAGGCGCTTCGCACAATGCGCACCTTCCGATGACGAGCTCGCTGCGCTCGCTCATGCGTCCACCTCGCTCCGCTCGGCAGGCGCTTCGCACGATGCGCACCTTCCGATGACGAGCTCGCTGCGCTCGCTCATGCCCCACCCCTCCTCTTGCCGAACAGCATCCGCAGCAGGACGTGCCCCGCGACCGTCGTACCCAGCGCCAGCGCGCCCACCCGCCGGGACAGCGTGCAGGCCCGCTCGATGTCGTCCACCGTCACCGGCCGCAACTCCCCGCCCAGCACGGGCCGGTGCTCCACGCGTTCACGTGGCTCCGCACTCGCCTCCGGGCGCTCCTGCCCCGGAGCCGACGGTCTCCCCCAACCTGGCGGCTGGGAGGTGCCCCCGCGCTCCGGCGCGCCCTTCGGCTCGTGCGGGTACCGGAGCGTCCCGCCCAGCCGCACTCCCACCGCACCCGCGAAGGCCGACTCGGCCTGGCCCGCGTTCGGGCTCGGGTGGGCGGAGCCGTCCCGGCGCCAGACCCGCCAGGCGGTCCGGGGCTCGGGCGCGGCGGCCACCGTCAGCAGCGCGGTGAGCCGGGCGCCCGGCCAGCCCGCGACGTCGTCCAGCCGGGCCGAGGCCCAGCCGAAGCGGGCGTAGCGCGGCGAGCGGTGGCCCACCATGGCGTCCAGGGTGTTCACGGCGCGGAAGGCCAGCAGCCCGGGCGTGCCCGCCAGGGTGCCCCAGGTCAGCGCGTTCACCACGGCGTCGGCGGTGTTCTCGGCCACCGACTCGACCACCGCCCGGGCGATCTGCTGCCCGTCCAGCGCGCTCGGATCCCGCCCGCACAGGTGCGGCAGCCGCTCCCGGGCGGCCGTCAGATCGCCCGCGGCCAGCGAGCGCCCGATGGTGCGCGCCTCCCTGGTCAGTGAGGTGCCGCCGAGCACCGTCCAGGTCGCGGCCGCCGCCAGCGCGGCCCGGCCCAGCGGACGGCGCCCGACCGTACGGTCCAGCGCCAGCGCGCCGGCCGCGACCGCGCCCACGCACAGCGCCGTGTACCCGGCCCCGGCGGTCCGGTCGTCGCGCCACACGCGCCGCTCCAGGCGGGTCGCGGCGCTGCCGAACAGGGCGACCGGATGGCCGCGGCGGGGGTCGGCGAAACGGGCGTCGGCGGCGTAGCCCGCGACGGCGCCCAGCGCGAAGGCGGCGGCGCGGGTCAGCGGGCGCACGGCGGCGGGCCGACGGGGCGGGGCAGCCTGCATCGCGTGGGTGTCCTCACTCAGGGTCCGCGCCCTGGATCGACGTACCGGGGGCGAGAGTCTCCTGGCTTCCGGGTCGGACGCACCCCCGGGCCTTCCAGCGGCTCCTGACGGCCCGCCGTGGCACTTCCGAGCGTGCTCCCCGGTGACAGTGGCGGGACCGCGCCGGACTCGCACCGGCTTCCTCTCCATGCCTCCGTTTGGCCCCAGGATCCCATCACGCGGCCGAACCGGGAGTCAACCGAGGTCGCGGAGGGGTTGGTCACACGACGGACCGGTACCGGCCACCGATACCGGCCTGTGCGATCGCCCAGCGCGGGGGAGGGCCCGTCAGCTCCACTTCGTGCGTTCGGCGGCTGGGACGGACCGAGGGCCGCACCTACGGTTCGGTGCCATGCGCCGCAGAAAGTCCCCCGCCACTGCCGCCCCTCCCCCCGTGCCGTTCTCACCCGAGGCAGCCCGCGCCCACCGGGCCGGCCTCGGCCTGACCCCCGAACAGGTCGCCGAAGGCATGGCCGCGCACGGCGTACGGCTGCTGGCCGGGCACGTCCTCGCCTGGGAGAACGGCGACCTGCGCCCCGGCGAGGCCGAGTTCGTCGCCCTGGCCCGCGCCCTCTGGTGCCCGGCCGACCAGCTGATGGGCGGCCGCCCGGTGAGCCTGCGCGACCACCGCCTCGCCCGGGAACTCAGCCCGGACCTCGTCGCCGAGCGGGTAGGCGTGCCGCTGCCCGCCTACCGGCAGGCCGAACTGACCGGCCACTGGGACGGCGACCCGGACCAGACCCACGCCCTCGCCCAGGTGCTCGGCCTGCGGCTGACCGAACTGATCGAGGCCACCGGGCGCGGCGAGGCCCTCGACCGCCTCCTACGCCAGTGCGTGGGCAGCCGCTGGCAGCCCCACCTGCGGCCACTCGCCCACCTGGTCCCCGTCCCGGAAGCCGACCTCGCCGCCGTCCTCCCCGTCCTCCATCAGGAACACCACGTCCCCTCCCACTGGGGCGCCACCGCCCAGCCCCGCACCCCCACCCCGCCCCTCACCCCCCGCTTCTGGCACCTCCTCAGCACCCACAACCCCGCCATTCCGGTCTGACCCCCCCCAATCGGGCTTCGCCTCGTGCGCCCACAACACCCCCGCCCCCTCGTGGGCGCGCGGGCTCCGCCTCGCACCCCCACGCCCCACCTCCCCCCACCACCCGACCAGGCGAGAGGGACGCGCTGCGGGAGGGGCGGTGGAGGGGGTGGCCCGGAGAGGGGCGTTGCGGGTGATTTTCAGACTGCCAACGGTCTCAACA
>NZ_JBSFGK010000060.1:0-46866 GCF_053596495.1 Kitasatospora sp. NPDC001683 | reverse complement strand
GGAGCGTACAGCTCCCGGCGGGCCCGGCCGGTGGTGGCTCAGTGCATCGCGACACCGGCGGTGTCGCCGCTCGGCAGGTCGCTGGCCTTCGCCTTGATCGCGAACAGAGCGACCAGCAGCGCGACCCCGGCGAGCGCCGCGCCCACGATGAAGCCGTGCGAGATCCCCTGGGTCAGCACCGAGTTGGCGGCGTCGGTGCCCGGCGGGAAGTCGTTGTGCTCCTTGAAGTAGCCCAGCTGTTCCGGTGTGGCGCTCTGCATGAACGCGGGCAGTTGCGCCTTGAACTCGGGCACGGCGTAGTGCGCGAAGACCGTGGTCAGGATCGAGAGGCCGAGCGAACCCCCGATCTGCTGCATCGAGTTGAGCAGTCCGGATGCGGCGCCGGTCTCCTCACCGGGGACACCCGCGACGGCGAGCAGCATCACCGGGACGAAGATCAGACCCATGCCGAAGCCGAAGATCACCGTGGGGGCGAGCACGCCGTCCAGGTAGCCGCTGTCCTTGTGGAGCTGGGTCAGCCAGGTGAGGCCGACGGTGACCAGCAGCGCGCCGCCCACCATGAACGGCTTCGGGCCGTACTTGGCCTGCAGGTTGGAGGCGATCTGTGCGGCGATGATGATCGACACGCTGATCGGCAGGAACGACACGCCCGCCTTGAGCGGGCTGTACCCGAGCGGCCCCTGCACGAACAGGACGACGTAGAAGAAGATGCCGAACATGGCCGCGGCCAGGCAGAGCATCATCACCAGGCCGCCGGTGCGGTTGCGGTTGGCGAACAGGTGCAGCGGGGTGATCGGCTGGTCGGTGCGCCGCTCGATCACGAAGAACGCGGCCAGCAGGATCGCACCGCCGACGAAGGAGCCGATGGTGAGGCCGTCCGACCAGCCGTAGTTCGGGTTGGCGGCCCGGATGAAGCCGTAGACCAGGCCGACCAGGCCGAGCGTCGAGGTGAAGGCGCCGGGCAGGTCAAAGCGGCCGGGGTGGCGCTCGGACTCGGCGATGTAGCGCGGCGCGGCGATCGCGATCAGGACGGCGATCGGCACGTTGACGAAGAAGACCCAGCGCCAGTTCAGGTACTCGGTGAGCACGCCGCCGGCCAGCAGGCCGATCGCGGCGCCCGAACCGGCCACCGCCGAGAAGACGCCGAACGCCTTGTTGCGCTCCGGTCCCTCCTCGAAGTTGGTGGCGATCAGGGCGAAGGCGGTCGGCGAACAGATCGCGCCACCGATGCCCTGGAGCGCGCGGGCAGCCAGCAGCAGGCCGCTGTCCTGGGCGAAGCCGCCCAGCAGCGAGGCCAGGCCGAACAGCAGGGTGCCGAAGATGAACACCCGGCGGCGGCCGAGGATGTCGCCGGCCCGACCGCCGAGCAGCAGCAGTCCGCCGAAGGTCAGCGTGTAGGCGTTGATGACCCACGACAGGTCGGTGGTCGAGAAGTTCAGCGCGTCCTTGATGTGCGGCAGCGCGATGTTCACGATGGTCGCGTCGAGCACCACCATGAGCTGGGTGGCCGCGATGACGGCCAGGGTGATGCCCTTCCCCCGGCTCTGTCCGTCCTTCGGCGGTGAGTTCTTGCTGAGCGTGTCGGAGATAGCCACGAATGTGCCCCCTGCTGGCTATGTGCTTGGGTGCTTGGCGCTCGGGTGCGCCGGCTGTTCTGGGTGTTGTGGTACATGGGTCTGCCGCGGATCCGCTGGCCCGAACGTGCTGCTGCGCGATGGCGCAGCCTAGGAAGGAACGGTGCCGTTCACTAATCTGGACGATATCCTGGGCTCGATAGTGAACGCAAGCGTTCCTTAAGGATGGTGTTGATGGATCGGTTGATGCGGCGCCTGTCGGTGGACCGGGCGGCCGGGGTGCCGGCGGATCCTGCCGTGGCGGCGGAGCCCGGCGCGCCTCTGACGGCGCCGGGAGCGCCGGAGGCTTCGGGCGCTCCGGCTGCTTCGGCTGCTCCCGGCACGGACTCCGAGCCCCGCTGTCCGGTGCGGGCCGCTCGGGAGGCGCTGGCGCGACCGGTGCGGCGTCGGGGGAAGGAGTTGGAGACGGCGATCTTCGAGGCCGCGCTCGACCAGCTCACCTCCGGCGGTTACGCGCGACTGACGATGGAGGGCGTCGCCGCTGCGGCGCGGACCGGGAAGGCCGCGCTCTACCGGCGCTGGGCGTCCAAGGTCGAACTCGTCATCGACGCCCTGGACTCCACTCTCCCACGCCCTCACGGCGTCCCCGATCTCGGGTCCGCCCGCGCCGAGTTGCTGCAGCTCATCGGGCTGTTCACGGACGCGATCGGCTCCCGCACGGGTGCCGCCCTACATGCGCTGATGGCCGAGCTCTCCCAGCAGCAGGCCCAGGTGTTCAAGGACTTCATCGTGCAGCGGGTGATCGGGCCGACCAAGGACACCATCCTGGACATCCTCCGCCGCGGCGTCGAGCGCGGCGACGTCCGGCCCGACGCGGTCTCCCCACTCGTCGCCGACGTGCTCCCGGCGATGCTGCTGTTCCAGATGAAGGTCCTCGACGGAGGGGTTGCCCCCGACTTCGCGGTCCGGCTGGTGGACGACGTGCTGGTCCCGATGATCCGCCAGCCGTAGCGGGGCCCGGAACGGTCGCGCCGGTCGCGCCGGTCGTACCGGGCGGGCGGAGGGCTTCCGGAGGCGCCGGTGGGCGTCCCGTGGGCGTCGGTGGGCGTCCGTGGGCGGGCTTAGGCTGGAGACTGCCCCATCGGAGCGGGCCGCCTTGCCTCCCCGGGTCGCCTTGCCCAACCAGCTGTCCTGCTCGACGGGGCTGCTTCGCCGAACGGAGTCCGTGATGCCCATCGTCCCGCCGACGCACTCCGTCGAACGCTCGCTGCGCCGGGCGGGCGCCAAGGTCGTGGTCGGGCTGGACGAAGTGGGTCGCGGCGCCTGGGCCGGACCGGTCACCGTCGGTGCGGCCGTCACCGGCCTACGCCGGGCGCCGGAGGGGCTCACCGATTCCAAACTGCTCACCGAGCTGCGCCGCGAGGCCCTCGCGCCGGTGCTCGCCGACTGGGTCACCGCATACGCGCTCGGTCACGCCTCACCGCAGGAGTGCGACGACCTCGGCATGACGGCGGCGCTGCGGCTGGCCGCCATCCGCGCGCTGGAGGCGCTGCCGGTCGTGCCCGACGCGGTGATCCTGGACGGCAAGCACGACTACCTCGGCGGCCCCTGGCGGGTGCGCACGGTGATCAAGGGCGACCAGTCCTGCATCTGCGTCTCCGCAGCCTCGGTGATCGCCAAGGTCCACCGCGACGGACTGATGGCCGAACTGGGCGAGGCGTGCCCGGAGTACGGCTTCGCGGACAATGCCGGATATCCGTCCCCGGTGCACCGCGCCGCGCTGGAGGAGTTCGGCCCCACCGGGCACCACCGGCTCTCCTGGGCGTACTTGGACGCACTGCCGAAGTGGCGCCATCTGAAGCGCGGTCGGGACGTCGTGGGCGCTGACGGGGGATCCGCCGACGAACAGTTGACGCTCGGTTTCTGACAGTCCGTCTGAATTGCCCCGGGTGGCGATCGGGGCGCCCGATGCCCAATGGGTGGGGTGCCCGTGCGCCTCCGATCGGCATTTGATAGATATCCGGGTATGCCTGTCTTCCCCGAGGAGCCGGAGATTCACGAGAGCCTCCCGGGCCCCGGCGTTCCCTTCCCCCACGAGTCGGACGCACAAGCCCTCCACGCGCCTGCCACCGGCGGCGCACCTGCCACCGCACCCACCACCGCTGCCGCGCCGCTTCCGGTGCCCGGCCCGCGTCCGGCACCGCCCCGTGCCGACCGCCCGGGCCCGCCGCGTCCGATCCCCAAGCCCGGTCCGGCACCGCGCCGGCCGGCCCCCGCCGTGCCGCAGGTCGAGGTCCAGCGCATCGCCGCCGCCCCGGCCCAGGCGCTGGAGCGCGCCGACGACGCGGTCGACCTGCTGTTGGACTCGGGCTGCAACCCGGGCGACATCCTGGTGCTGACCGTCGGTGAGGCGCACCCCTGGCAGCAGCACGAGCTCTCCTTCGGTGAGGAGCGTTACTGGGCGCAGCTCACCGAGGGCGGGGACGTGTTCTACGCGGACGCCGCGCTGACCCGGCCGGTCCGCCGCGAGGTGGTCGTCCTAGTGGTCAACGGCGGTTCGGCCGCCCGGGCTGCCGAGGCGTACAGCGAGGCGCTCGGCCGCGCGACCGCGCTGCTGGTGGTCTGCGGGGAGGCCGGCCCGGCCGCGACGGCGGCGGCCGGAGCCGCACCGGGGCGCCCGGTCAAGGCCTGACCAGAGGTCCAGCAGTCGTCTTCGCCTTCCGGGCCCGGTGCGGTACGGCACCGGGCCCGGAGTCCGTCCGCGGTGCCGTACGGTGCCGGTGCGGCTCAGAGCGTGCCGGTGCGGCGACCCGGTTCGACGGCCGTGACCCGCGCCGTGATCCACGGGGGCTCGGACTGCTGGGAGCGCTGCGGAGCGTCGACCCGTTTGGCCTGTTCGGCCGCCTGCTGCCGGGCGCGCTGGCTGCGCGGGGCGTCGTCGAGCACCGACCGCGGCGGCAGCTCCGTTACGGTGTGCACCGGTCCGTCCGCCCACGAGCCCGCGTGCGGATTGCGCCCGCTCCGTCCGTCGCCGAGGATCTGCCAGCCCGCCGGGGTGAGTCCGATGTACGAGCCGCAGCGCAGCCCGTGCAGCCCGGCCGCGTCCCGCAGTGCCCACATCCAGGCGCCGTCCTGCTCCGTCCAGCCGGGCGCGCCGTCGCGACAGCGCAGCAGCACGGCCGTCCGGGTCGGCGCGGGCAGTCGGAGATCGTGAGGGATGATCCGACGCAGGTGTGCCAGCAGGGCGTTCCGGTGCTGCCAGCCATCGGTGTCGTGCGGCCAGGGCGTGAACGAGGCCGAGGCGGCGAGGTGGTGGAGCGCGTCCAGGACCGCCACCACGACCGTGCCCGGCTGAGGCAGGTGACGCTGGTGCAGTTCCAGGACGAACTCGCGCGGATCGCGCAGCAACGGGATCCCCGAGGCGGTCCAGGTCTCCAGGTCCAGCAGCCGTCTGGGCGCCGAACTCCCGGAGAGGGGATGTTGACCTCGGCCGATACCGTTGATCACGATCCTCCTTCCTGGCCCGTGGGCAGGGGGGTGCCTGGGTACGCCGAAGCGTGGGTCCAGCGGACCGGGTTTCGGGTACCTCCCAATTCTCGGGGCAACGGGGCCGGAGCGGCAATGATGAAATGACGAACGCCATCCGATAGCCCATGTTCTGCCGGATATGTTCCACGGCGACCCGAACGCGCTTCAGGTGGTGCCCGGCCTTGATCCACGCTGCGCGAAGCGCACGGCGAACCGTCATCGGCATGGTGGGCACTCCTTTCTCGGGTCGGGTCTCCGGTGTGATCGAAATCGCCCTGGCGGCTCCTTTCTGTTGGGTCGTTCGAGTGAAGGCGGGCGTGTACGGGGCGGCCTCGCCGCCCGCTCACCCCTGCACGGCCAGCACCAGCGGCAGCACCGCGCCGGCTCCCGCCCGGCGCAGCAGCCGGGCGGCCACGGTGACCGTCCACCCCGAGTCCACGAGGTCGTCCACCAGCAGCACCGGTCCGCCGGCGGCAGCCACCGCCTGCTCCAGCTCCGGCGGCAGGACCAGGGCCCCGGCCAGCGAGTGCAGCCGCTGGGCACTGTTGCTGCGGGCCCCGTGCGGGGGCCGCCCACCGGCGTACTCGATCCGGCCGAGCAGCGGCAGCCGCCCGATCTCGGCGATCCGAGCGCCGAGGCTGCCGAGCAGCTGGGGGCGGGTCGCGGAGGCCATGGTCACCACGCCGACCGGCCGCTCCAGCCGGACGCCCTCCGCCGTCGCGGGCCCGGCCCAACCGCCGGGGCCGCGCGCCCAGTCGGCCAGCACCGCCACCAGCGCGTCCACCGCCTCGCCGGGCACCGGCACGTCCGGCGCCTGCTCGGCGAGCAGGGTGCGCAGCCGGTTGCCCCAGCCGATGTCGGACAGCCGGCCGAGCGCCCGGCCGGTCTCCGCCTGCTCGCCCGCCGGGATCCGGCCCTTCAGCGGCACCCCGAGCGCGTCCATCCCGGTGGGCCAGAGCCGGCGCGGCTCGAAGCTCACGCCAGGGCGGCCGAGCGCGGCCCGGGCCGCGGCCAGCGTCGCGTCGGAGACCTCCGGGGTGTGCAGCGGCCCCGCGCAGTTGTCGCACCGCCCGCACGGCGCGGCCTGCTCGTCGTCCAGCTGACGGCGCAGGAACTCCATCCGGCAGCCGGTGGCCGCGGCGTAGTCGCGCATCGCCCGCTGCTCCGCCTCCCGGGAGGCGGCGACTTTGGCGTAGCGGGCGGTGTCGTACTCCCAGCTCTGCCCGGTGGCCGTCCAGCCGCCCTTGACCCGGCGGACGGCGCCGTCCACGTCCAGCACCTTGAGCATGGTCTCCAACCGGGCGCGGCGCAGGTCCACCCTGGGCTCCAGGGCGGCGGTGGAGAGCGGGCGGCCGGCCTCGGCGAGCGCGTCGATGGTGCGGCGCACCTGCTCCTCCGGCGGGAAGGCGAGCGAGGCGAAGTAGCGCCAGATCGCCTCGTCCTCGCGCCCGGGCAGCAGCAGCACCTCGGCGCGGTCCACACCGCGCCCGGCCCGGCCGACCTGCTGGTAGTAGGCGATCGGCGAACTCGGCGAGCCCAGGTGGACGACGAATCCGAGGTCGGGCTTGTCGAAGCCCATGCCGAGCGCGGAGGTGGCGACCAGCGCCTTGACCCGGTTGGCCAGCAGGTCGGCCTCGGCGGTGCGGCGCTCGGCGTCCTCGGTGCGGCCGGAGTAGGAGGCCACCGGGAAGCCGCGCTCGCGCAGGAAGGCGGTCACCTCCTCGGCGGCGGCCACCGTCAGGGTGTAGACGATGCCCGAGCCGGGGAGCCGGTCGAGGTGATCGGCCAGCCAGGCGAGCCGGTGCGCCGGATCGGGCAGGGCGAGCACGCCCAGGGTGAGGCTCTCCCGGTCGAGCGGACCGCGCAGCACCAGGGCGTGCTCGTCGGTGGTGCCGGTGCCGAGCTGTTCGGCGACGTCCGCGGTGACTCGGGCGTTGGCGGTGGCGGTGGTGGCGAGCACCGGGACGCCGGGCGGCAGGTCGGCGAGCATGGTGCGCAGCCGGCGGTAGTCGGGCCGGAAGTCATGGCCCCAGTCGGAGATGCAGTGGGCCTCGTCGACCACCAGCAGTCCGGTGGACGCGGCGAGCTTCGGCAGCACCTGGTCGCGGAAGTCCGGGTTGTTCAGCCGCTCGGGGCTGACCAGCAGGACGTCGACCTTTCCGGCGGCGACCTCGGCCTGGATCTCCTCCCACTCCTCGGTGTTGGCCGAGTTGATGGTGCGGGCGTGGATGCCGGCTCGGGCCGCCGACTCGACCTGGTTGCGCATCAGGGCGAGCAGGGGCGAGACGATCACCGTCGGCCCGGCACCGCTGGCGCGGAGCAGGGCGGTGGCGATGAAGTAGACCGCGGACTTCCCCCAGCCGGTGCGCTGGACGACCAGTGCGCGGCGGTGGTCGACCACGAGGGCCTCGATGGCCGTCCACTGGTCCTCGCGCAGGCCGGCGGAGGGGCCGGCCAGCTCGCGCAGGACGGCCTCGGCCCGCGCCCGGACCTCGGCGCGGTCGGCGGTGGCGGTGGTGTGGATGTCGGGCTGCTTCATGGCGTCGATGTAACCCCATGCCGCCGACAAGGGGCGAATGCGGGCGGGGCGGTGTAGCGGAAGACGGAGTGGATTTCATGTGCTGATCCGCTGAACGGCTGTCAAATTCCACTCTCCGGAGTGAGTTTCACGTGCTCCGAATGGGCGAAGGAAAATTCGGATGCCGAGTTATCCACAGGAAAAAAGAAAATTCCGGGGTCGCAGTCGGACAGCGCCCATTCTTGCGGCCATGAACGCGATGAACAACGAACACGTCATCCTGTCCCTCGGCCCGGCTTCCGAGCAGCGGCCGGTCGTCATGCGCGGTCCGGCCGACATGGCCGAACTGTTGCCCTACCTCCTGGGGTTCTACCCCGACGACAGCATCGTCGCGGTCGGCCTCCAGGGCCCCGACCTGCACCAGGGCGGGGTCATCCGGGCGGACCTCCCGGTCTCGCCCGCGGAGTGGCCCGCCGCGGCGGAGGAGACGGCAGCCTTGCTGGTCGCCCTCTCCGAGCGGCACGGTGGCAGGCCGCTCCAGGTGCTCCTCTACCTCTGCCAGGATCCCGGCACGGCGCACGCACCGCCGCCGGTGGAGGACCTGCGGCCGCTGGCCGACCACCTGCGCGCGGCCTTCGGGCGCAGGGGAGTGGCGGTCAAGGAGTCGCTGTGCGTCTCGGACGACCGCTGGTGGTCCTTCCTCTGCCGCCGGGAGGGGTGCTGCGATCCGGCGGGCACCCCGGTGCGACGCGGGCCCGATCCGGGCCCGGCGGCCGCCGCCGCGACGGTGGCCGGCCTGGTGCCGCGTGGCAGCCGGAAGGCGATCGTCGCCGGACTGGCCCCGGTCGGCCCGCCGGAGGACGGAGCGCAGCGCGAGGCGCTCGTCCGCGCCGAGCCCGTCGCGGGGGCCGTCTCCCGGGAGGAGGGCCTGGAACTGCTGGAGCAGGCCTTCGCCGAGTTCGCGGCCGGCGCTCGGGAACTCGACGAGGAGCGGACGGCCCGGCTGCTGTTCGCCCTGCGGGACCGCCTGACCCGGGACCGCGGCGTCGAGTACGTCCGGCCCGCCGAGCTCGCCCCCGCGGAACGCCTCTGGCGCTTCCTCGCCCGGCGCGCCGTGCCGCCGTACGAGGGCTGTGCGGTGGCCCCGCTCACCCTGCTGGCCTGGTCCTCCTGGGTCGCCGGGGACACGGCCACCGCCCGGGTGGTGCTCGGCCACGTGCTGCGGCTCTCTCCGGACTACCTGCTGGCCGAGTTGCTGTACGAGTCGATGAACGACGGCATGACGCCCGGGGCGTTGCTGGTCGCCGTCGAGGCCCAGCGTCGACGGCGCGAGGAGCGCGCGGCCGCCGTACGGCCCGAGCCCGAGGCCGAGGCCGAGCCCGGGCCGGCGATGGGCGGCGAGTCAGGGCCGCCTGGGCCTGGTCAGGCCCCGGCCGGCGGGCGCCGACGTCGGCGGGGTGGCCGGTGGAAGGGCGTGTCCACGGCGTCGGCCCGGGCCGATCGCGGTTCCGGCTGTCCTGCCAGCCCCGGCTGCCAGGACAGTCCCACCAGCGCTGGCAGCCCGAGCAGTCCCGGCCGTCCCTCCGATCCCGGTGAGCCGAGGCCGGAGGGGAGCGGTTCCGAACCGGTCGCCCTGCTCCCGGCGCCCGGCTGCGGCCCGACGCCCGGGGTGCGGCCCACTCGGGGCGTGCGGCTCGGCCGGGTGGGAGCCTGTGCCTCCGCCGCCGCCCGGTCCGGCACCGGGCTCCACCGGTGCCGGGGCTCCCGGCGGGCGGCGAGAGGAGCCCGTCGTGCCGACTGAACCGCTCGCCGTTCCACCGATCGGAAGGCCGCTACGCCTCGCCGTGCGCCATCTTGATCAGCCGGTCCAGCACCTTGCCGCCGCTCACCCGCAGACCGTCGTGCTCCCACTCGTTGGTGATCCAGGTCCGCAGGCCGCGCACCGCGCGAGCGGTCTCCAGCGAGTCGGCGGTGTCCACGTACATGTCGTCGTGGTAGACCGCCGCCACGACGGGCACGGTGTTGGCGGCCAGTCGCGCCGGGTCGTAGAGGTCGGGCCAGTCGGTGCGGGCGGCGAGCAGGTCCGCGGTCTCCTTCAGCGGGCGCAGCGCCGGGTCGGTGTCGAACATCCAGGGGTAGATCATTTCCCCGGTGAACAGCACCGGCGCGCCGGTCTCCAGCGCCGCCCGGGCGTCGAACTCCGGGAACTCCTTGCGGACCCGCTCGGCCGACCAGTCGGTGCCGCCCTGGTCCACTGAACGCTGGCCGTAGATCGACTCGTGCAGCACGGCGTACAGCGGGCCCTCGGCGAAGGAGAGCTTGGCCTGGACACCGGCCAGGAAGGTGTCGGAGAGCTCGGCCCCGGCCGGGCCCTCCACCCAGGCCTCCTCCAGCAGGTAGTGGAGGGCGCCGGAGCCGTTGCCGCCGCCGAGCATCAGTCCGAGCACCTGGAAGGCCTCGACGGTGAGCAGCCCGCCGTCCGGCAGGGTGGCGGGGGTGTCGGCGAGGTGGGCGACGATCCGCCGCACGGCCTCGACGTCCTGCGGGAAGCGCGCGTAGTGGTCCTCGTTCTTGCGGACGACGCGCGGGTAGGCGGCGCGGTAGACGTCGTCGGCCGAACTGCCGAGGCCGGAGAGGCCGCCGGTGATGAAGGCCTCGGCCAGGCCTTCGGGAGCGAACGAGAGGTAGGTGAGGGTGCAGAAGCCGCCGAAGCTCTGGCCCAGGACGCTCCAGCGCTTGTCGGCGCCGAGCAGCCGGTGGCGGATCAGCTCGGCGTCCCGAACGATCGAGTCCGCGCGGAAGTTGGCCAGGTAGTCCGCCTGCGCCTGCGGGCCGCCGCGCCGGGCGAGGGTCTGCCGGGTCGCCGGCGTGGACCGCCCCGTGCCGCGCTGGTCGAGCAGCAGCACTCGGTAGTCGTCCAGGGCGCGCTCCAGCCAGGTGTCCCGGCCGAGCGGGCGGGCGGCCTTGCCGCCGGGCCCGCCCTGGAGGAAGAGCAGCCAGGGCAGGTCGTCCCGCTCGCGGCCGGAGGCCACCACCTCGCGGGCGTACACCTCGATCTGCTCGCCCTCCGGGGAGGCGTGGTCGAGCGGGACCCGGAAGACGTGGTCGGTCGTGACAATCCCGGGCAGTCGGCTGATGGTGGACATGCAACTCCTCGGTCTTTGCTGGTCACAGCGGTTGCGTCGCGGTTCTCGGGGTCACCGGGTGCGGGCGCCGCGACCCCCGCACCGTATCCTGGCGCGGTCGAGCGCGGGTTCGACCGCCCCCGTTCACCGAACCGGGCAGCCGGCCACCGCCAGGCCCGGCCCGAGCGGTGCCGGAGCCGGACCCAGGACACGGACGCGCCAGGGGGCGGGGCGAAGCCCTCTGCGCCGACCCGGCGGAGGCGGCACGACCGCCCGGCGGGCCGAGCACGACCAGCAGCGGCCACGGCGGGCGTGACCTGGCGGCGGTGCGCGGCGTTCACCTCTGGGGGCCCTGCGCCCGGACGGTGTCCGACCGCAGCCCGTTTTCCGGGGCCGTCCGGCGGCGCGGACCGGCCGAGCGCGACTGGCAGCCGGTCGGGTGCGGGCCACGGCCGCAAGACGTCACGGGCAGGGCGCCACCGACGGGCCGGGGCGCCGGACCTGACGAGGTGTCGGGCACGATGACGTGCCCGACACGAGAGGCGCGGCGCGCCGGTACCGGCCCGGTACCGGCGCGCCGCATGGCACGGCCCACCACCGGGTACGGCCAGACACGGCACACCCGCTGACGGGGCGAGTCCCGCCGGCCAGGCACCATCAGCACGCGAACGAGCATGCTCGCGGCCCACCGGCCTCACCGGCCGCCGGACCGCCGAGGGGAGGAGAGTCCGGTGACCGCCATGAGGCCACTGCAGGCCATGCCGGCCGAGAGCGTGGTCGGCGCGCCCAGACCGGTCAGCCGTACCGATCAGGGGCCGGCGTCCGGGCCGGCGGGCGCCCCCGCCGGCCCCGGACGGCCCATGGCCCCGCCGCGCCCCCAGCCCCCGGCCGCCCACCACGCCCTGCTCTGCGTCAACGCCCCCGCGATGGCCGCCTCCGGCCCGGACGGCCAGCTGCGCGGCCACGGCCTGCACGGCTTCTACCGCAACGGCGTCCGGGTGCTGGCCCGGATGGAACTGCGGCTGGGCGGCATGGAGCCGCTACCGCTCCAGGGCACCCTGACCAGCGCCGCCCAGGCCCGCTTCCTCGGCGCCGTCCGCGTCCCTGGCGACCTCGACCCGGATCCGGCGCTCACGGTCGAGCGGCTGCGCCACGCGGACGGCGTGGAGACCGTCACCGTGCGCAACACCGGCGCCCGGCCGGCCCGGCTTCCACTGGAGATCGCCCTCGGCACCGACCTCGGCCCGGTCGCCGAGATCGCCGCCGGACACCGCCCGCCCGACCTGCCCGGCCAGGTGCAGTCCGCCGGGTTGCGCTGGTCCGGCCCGGTGCACAGTGCCGTGGTCAGCGCCAAGCCCTCCCCGCACGCCGTCCTGGCCGGGGCCGGGGTGCTCCGCTGGGACCTGGAGGTCCAGCCCGGCGCCCGTTGGTCGGTCGAACTGCGCGCCGAACTCGAGAGCGCTCCCGGCGGTCCGCGCCCGCCCGGCGGGCGCGGCACGGGCGTCCCGCTGCCCTGGGCCGAACCGGAGGTGCGCAGCGACGACCCGCGCGCCGCGCTGCTGGTCGACCGCTCCCTGGACGCCCTCGGCGGCCTGCTGTTCGCCGACCCGGATCGCCCGACCGACCTCTACCCGGCCTCCGGCGCGCCCTGGCGTTTCGGTCTCGCCCCGGCCGACGCGCTCTGGGCGGCCCGGCTGACCCTCCCGCTCGGCACCCGGCTCGCGGCCGGCACCCTGCGCGCGCTGGTCCGCCGCCAGCAGCTCACCCCCGCCCCGGGCCGCACCGAGGGCCTGCTGCCCGGCGCGCTGCGGCACGGCGGCCCCGAACTGCCGCCCACCTGCACGGCCACCGAGGCCACCCTGCTTTTCGTCACCGTGCTGGCCGAGGCCTGGCGTTGGGGCCTGCCCCGGGCGGAGGTCGCCGAGCTGCTCCCAGCCGCGGAACGAGCCCTGGCCGCGCTGCGCGAAGGCCTGGTCGACGGCTTCGTCACCGATCTGAGCCGTCCGGCGGAGGACCGGGCCGCCCACCCGGTGGCCGCCCGCGCCGAGGTCCAGGCACAGGCCCACCGCGCCGCGCTGCACGGCGCCGAACTCCTGGAGGCCTTCGCCAGGCCGGGCGCCGGGGAATGGCGGAGTTGGGCCGCGGAGCTGCGCGGGCGCTTCCGCCGGCAGTTCTGGATCGACGACCTCTCGGGCGGCCGCCCCGCCGCCGGACTGGCCCCGGGCGGCCAGCCGCTGCCAGCCGTCGCCTCCTCCCTGGTGCACCTGCTCGACACCGGGCTCGCCGCCGACGGCGGCCGACACGAGAGCCTGCTGGATCGCGAACAGACCCGGTTGTTCGCCCAGCGCCTGGTCGCGCCCGAACTGGACAGCGGCTGGGGGCTGCGGACGCTCAGCGTCAAGTCCCCCCGCTTCAACCCCCTGGGCCACCGCGGCGGCGCGGTGCGGATCCACGAGACGGCGCTGGCGATCGCCGGACTCTCCGAGGCCGGCCACGAGAACGAGGCCGGCACCCTGCTGGAGGGCCTGCTCGCCGCCTCCGCCCACTTCGAGGGACGGCTGCCCGAGATGTACGCCGGGGAACAGCGCACCCCCGGCTGCCCGCCGGTACCGCACCCCGCCGCCTGCCGCCCGGCGGCGGTCTCCGCGGCCGGAGCCGTTCACGCCGTGTTCGCGCTCGCCGGAGTCCGGCCCGACGTCCCGGGCGGCCGCGTCCTGGTCCGCCCGGCCAGCACCGCCCCGCTCGGCGAACTCGAACTGACCGGCCTGCGGGTGGCGGGCGAGCCCTTCTCGGTGCGGGTGAGCCGGATCGGGGTGGCGATGGTCGAGGAGGCCTCCACGGAGCTGCAACTGGTCGCCCACTGACACTGGGGGCCCGGCAGCATCCGCCGCGCCGGGCCCGCGGCACCCCGGCTTGCCGGTGCCCCCGTCAGCGCGCCGCTCCGTCAGCGCGCCGCCGGGTCCGTGGCTGCCCGTGCGCGAACCGTGCCGGGCGGCCACGGTCACCGGTACTGCGCGCTCCGTGTACGGGCCTGTGCTTATCGTCAAAGAGACGACTATGATCGTCGCCATGTCGCGCTACGATCCGTCGGCCTTCCCCCCGTTCGCTGTCACGGTTGACCTGGTGGTTCTGACGGTGCGCGACCACTCGCTCTGCGCCCTGCTGGTCAGACGCGGCGAACCGCCCTTCCAGGGGTACTGGGCACTGCCCGGCGGCTTCGTCCGCCCGGACGAGGGCCTGGCCGAAGCGGCCTCCCGCGAGCTGGCCGAGGAGACCGGCCTGCGCGCCCACTCCGCACCCGGCCACGAGGCGGTCGGCCCCGGAGCGGCCGGTGCCCACCTGGAGCAGCTCGCCACCTACGGCCACCCGCAGCGCGACCCCCGGATGCGCGTGGTCAGCGTCGCCTACCTGGTGCTCGCCCCCGACCTCCCGACCCCCCGGGCCGGCGGCGACGCCAGCAGCGCCCGTTGGGCCCCGGTCAGCGAGCTGCTCGGCGAGAGCCCGGCCAACGGAGTCCCGCTCGCCTTCGACCACGGTCTGATCCTCGCCGACGGTGTGGAACGCGCCCGTTCCAAGATCGAGTACTCCTCCCTGGCCACCGCCTTCTGCCCGACCGAGTTCACCGTGGGCGAGCTGCGCCGCGTTTACGAGGCCGTCTGGGGCGTCGCCCTCGACCCGCGCAACTTCCACCGCAAGGTGACCGGCACCCCCGGGTTCCTCCTCCCCTCCGGTGGCACGACCACCCGACAGGGCGGTCGCCCGGCCCAGCTCTTCACCGCCGGAGGCGCGACCGTCCTCAACCCGCCCATGCTCCGCCCCGACTCCTGAGCGCTCCGGGCCCCGGTTCCGCCCGCACCCGCCTCCGCCAGGCCCGCCAGGCCCCGGACCCGCCTACGCCCGCGGCGGCCGAACGGCCCCGGCCCGGAGGCCGACGCGGTGGCACCGGCGCACAGTGACGTTGGACGCTTCGGTCACCGGGCCGAAGGCCTTGGGACCTGGGAGCCGCGATGACCACCGACAACGACTGCGCCAGACAGCGAGACCTCATCGAGCGCCAGGTGGCGGAGTTCAAGAACCTCAGCGCGACCGTCACCGGAACCGAGAAGCAGCTGGCCGCCCTGAAGGCCGCGCACGCAGACCCGGCCACGATCGCCTCCGTGCAGGAGACGCTGAGCGCCGAGGAGGAACAGCTGGCCGTGATCGCCGCCGAGGGCAAGGCCGCCGTCGAGGAGTTCCAGGGAGAGTGCGTCGGTCAGCCGCTGCCGCCGGGTGCCGCGGCATTCCTCCAGACCGCGCCTCCGGCCTCCGACCGGAGGCCCGACCGCCTCCGGAGTGCGCCCGCCCCGTGAATCGCAGGATCGGATTGTCCCCTGATCGGGTGAGGTGGGCGGGCGTTGGGCCCGTGGCGGTTCGATAATGCCCGGAATCGGCGGTGCTGACCCCTAATGTGCTGGCGTCGAGCAGGTCGGCCGAGGGCATGGGAGTAGCCAGCGATGATCCAGATCACCGGACTGACCAAGATCCATCGCAAGGGCGCACCGCCCGCCGTGCTCGATCTGACCTTCGACGCCCGGCCGGGCATGGTGACCGTGCTGCTCGGTGACGAGGGGGCCGGCAAGTCCACCGCGCTGCGGCTGATGCTCGAACTCGAACGCGGCCAGGGCGTCACACTCTTCGACGGCCGCCCCTACCGCCGGATCCGCCGCCCCGAGCGCGAGGTCGGTGTGCTGCTGCCCGGGCCGGGGGAGGGCGTCGCGGCGGTGGCCGGGAACCCGGGGCGCAAGGCGCGCGGTCACCTGCGAATGCTTGCCGCAGCCGTCGGCGTCCCCGTACGGCGGGCCGACGAGCTGCTGGAGCAGACCCGGCTGGCCGCCGTCGCCGAGCAGCGGCTGCGCACCTTCTCGCCGGGCATGCACCGCCGGCTCTCGCTGGCCGCCGCGCTGCTCGGCGATCCCGGCACGCTGCTGCTGGACGCGCCCACCGAGGGCCTGTCCCCGCGCAACGTCGAGTGGTTCCATTCCTTCCTGCGCTCCTTCGCCGTCGCGGGCGGAACGGTGTTGGTGACCACCCGCACCCCGCGGGAGGCGGCGCAGCTCGCGGACCGGGTGGTCACTCTGGACCGCGGCCTTCTGGTGGCCGACCAGCCGGTCGCGGAGTTCCGCCGGACCAGGCTCAGCCCCGAAGTGGCCGTCCGGGGGCCGCAGATGACCCGGCTGTCCGACCTGTTGGTCAGCCAGGGCGCCGAGGTGCGCCCGGACGGCGGCGCGGGTCTCGCGGTGGCGGGCATCGACCGCACCGAGATCGGTGAACTCGCCTACCGCCACGGGATCCTGCTGCACGAACTCGCCGACCGGGTGGTCGAGCAGCCGGTGCCCCGGGCCGCCGTGCCGGCCGCCTCCGGACGCTCCGGCCGCCTCCGCCTCAAGCCGGGATCCGAGTCGGCCCACGGTCCGGCCCACGATCCGGCCCCTGAGCGGGCCCACGAGCCTGCCCACGAGTCGCCCCCCGAGGCCGCGCAGCCGAGCCCGGCGTCGAGCCCCGAGCCGAGCCCCGAACCGGGCCGCCAAGCGACCCTCCCCGAACCCACCGTCCCCGAATTCACCGTCCCCGAGCCCGCCGCGAAGGGCCGCCCCCGGGACCGCGCGGCGGTCCGGCCCACCCGCGCGCTGCCGGTCGCCACCGTGAGGGCCGCCCTGCCCGCCCTTGCCGCGGCCACCACCTCGCAGGCGGAGCCCGCCCCTACCTCCGCCGCCCCCGCCGTCGCTGTCGACCGGCTCTTCCGCAACCAGCTGACCCCCGGCGCCCGCCCCACCGCGGCCGCCGACCCCGTCGGCACCGACCCCGTTCGTACCGAGCCCGAGCCCCCGCGCCACCGCGAGAGCGCTGCCGACCTGCTCACCGACGACACCGTCCGCCTCGGCCGGGTCACCACCAGCAAGGCCCCCGCCACCCCCGACGACCACCGGAGCGAGTGAACCGTGCGTGTCCTGGCCTACGAGCTGCGCCGCCTGCGCGGCCTGCGTTCCACCTGGTTGCTGCTCGCCGCCGTCCTGCTCTGCGACGCCGTCGTGGCCGCTCTCCTGGCGAGCCAGGCCCCGGCCGGTCCGCTGGCCGCTCCGGCCGGGGTGCGGCTGCTGACCGCCGCCATCCCGCTGATCCCGCTGCCCTTCGCGGCCCTCGGGGCCGGAGCGCTGGGCGCGCTCTCGTACGGGCACGAGGTGCGTCACCCGGGGCTCGCGGCCTCCCAAGTGACGTACTCGCGCCGGGTGCGCCTGCTGCTGGCCAAGCTGTTGCTGGTCGGCCCGGTGGCGGCGTTGCTGGCGCTGGGCACCCTGCTGGTCGACACGGTGGTCGTGCACCTCGCGCTGCCGGACGGGGTGACGGTGGCGGCCTGGTCGGACTCCGGCGCGCTGTCCGACCGGGTGTCCGAGGCGCTGGGCGCCGTCGGGCTGAGTGTTCCGGCCGACCTGCCGGGCGTCTTCGCCCCGTTGGCGCTGGTGCTGGGGCACGGCGTGCCGGCCGCGCTGCTGGCCTTCGTCCTGCTGACCGTGGTGGCCGCCTGGACCGGTGTGCTGACCGCCTCGCTGACCCGCAGCGCCGCCACCGGGGTGCTCCTGCTGTGTGCGCTGCCGCCGCTGCTGGAGTCGGGCGTCGCCCTGCTGCTGCGCCGGACCGGCCGTCCCTGGCCGACCAGGGCGGCGGAGCTGCTGCCCTTCCAGTCCGGCATCGAGTGGGCCTACGGCTGGGTGTACGGCGGAGCCCGTGAGGCGGCAGCCGGGAGCGCGGCGTTGACTGACCCGGCGCTGCTGGCGGCGGTCGCGGCCCCCGCGGCGGCCCTGCTGCTGGCCGCCCTGCTCCTCCAGGTCCGGCGCCGCTCGCTCTAGACCCGTCCAGGTCCGGCGCCGCTTTCTCCCACCTCCCGCTCCGACCGGACCCGCCGTCACTCGTGCAGGGGCCCGCCGCGTCTCGCGCCGGGCCCCTGCCGTGCGTTCCAGCGCCCGCCGTGGCGTGTTCCTCGGCCCGCCGCCCGGACCGCGTGCCCGCTTCGAAGCACCAAGATCGACCAGTGACGAACGTATTGGGCGGTTCTTCCTGATATGAAGTCAATTATCCAGTCACGGTCGATCACCCTTTCGTGTGCTTTTCACGAGAATTCTCAAGCTGCGCCTGCCGATCGCCGACAAAGGAGGCGTGAGTACCCTTGCGCACCCCACCATGACCCCCGCCCGTTCCGCCGAAGGGCCGATCCACGGCCCCGGCGATCCGGACCGCTTCTCGTACGCCGACCGGCCGACCCCGCCGGCGCCCCGCTGGGAGGGCGCCGAGTCCGACATCGGCCGGGTCGGCCGCAAGACCACCAGCAGCCGCGGGCGCGGTCTGCACGGTCAGCTGGTCCAGCAGCTCGGCCAGATGATCGTCTCCGGCGACCTGGGCGCCGACCGTCCGCTCGTGCCCGAGGAGATCGGCCAGCGGTTCGAGGTGTCCCGGACCGTCGTCCGCGAGTCGCTGCGCGTGCTGGAGGCCAAGGGCCTGGTCAGCGCCCGCCCGAACGTCGGCACCCGGGTCCGCCCGGTCGGCGACTGGAACCTGCTGGACCCGGACATCATCGAATGGCGCGCCTTCGGTCCGCAGCGGGACGAGCAGCGCAGGGAGCTGTTCGAGCTCCGCTGGGCGATCGAGCCGCTGGCCGCCCGCCTCGCGGCCGGCCACGGCCGGGAGGACGTCCAGCAGCGGCTGGTCGAGCTGGTCGAGATCATGGGCCACGCCGCCGCCCAGGCCGACCTGTCCACCTACACCCGGGCCGACGCCGAGCTGCACGGGCTGGTCCTGCAGATGGCCGGCAACCGGATGCTGGAGCACCTGTCCGGGATCGTCTCCTGCGCGCTGCAGGTCTCGGGCGGTCCGGCGATCTCCTGCGAGCGGCCCTCCGAGTCCTCGGTCAGCCTCCACGCCCGGCTGGTGGACGCGCTGGGTGCAGGCGACGGCACCGCGGGCGAGGCCGCGATGCGGGCGCTGCTCACCGTTCACCCCGAGCTGGAGCCCTCCGTCCCCGCGCCCCGGGAGCACTGAGCGGGCTGTTCTCGGCGAGCGGGCGCGCGGGACGCGGTCCGTTCCACAAGGGCCCTCCGGTCGCACCGCGCGGCGCAGCCGGAGGGCCTCCGCACAGCGGCGACCGCCCGGGGGCCCCGGCCGACGGCGGCAGCGAGGCAGCGCCGGCGAGTTGAGCCACGAAGCGGTGGACGCCACGAAGAGGTGGAGCCACGAATCGGCGGCGCCACGAAGCGGAGCCGCGCCCCGCGGCACCGCCCGGAGCAGTCACCCCGAACAGCCCGACCCGCTCATGACAACCGACTCCGCCGCGAGTGCGCGATGATGGATCCCGGCCCCGTGGCCGCGGGCGCCGAGCGGTGTGACCCGCGACACGAAGGCCATGCGTAACACTTGACGAGTAGCAGCGATGTGTCCTGAGCGGAAGCAGCTCCGGAATACTCCAACATGTCAGAATGCTGTGTTGGTCCGCGGCGCTGCTGCCGTCCTGCAAACCCAGTCCTCAAGCCCGAGTCGGTCGGAATCGACACCGCGCGTCCGACGCGCGATCTCCTTCCCCGCCCGCTCGGGCGGCCGGTACGGGTTCGAGTCCACTCATCGTCCGAGAGGTTGTTCGTGTCGGCCAGCACATCCCGTTCGCTTCCCCCCGAGATCGCCGAGTCCGCGGCTCTGCTGGCGCTCATCGAGCGGGGCAAGGCCCAGGGGCAGATCGCCGGTGACGACGTGCGCCAGGCGTTCGAGGCGGACCAGATCCCGGTCACCAAGTGGAAGAACGTCATGCGCAGCCTCAACCAGGTGCTGATTGAGGAGGGGGTGGACCTCATGGTCAGCGCGGCCGAACCGGCCGGCGCCAAGCGCAAGAGCGTTGCTGCCAAGAGCCCCACCAAGCGCACCGCCACCAAGGCTGTCACCACCCGGACCCCGGCCGCTCCGTCGGCCCCGACCAAGCCGCCCGTGCGGATCGCCCCCGGCGCTCCTGTCGCGGCTCCGGCCGTCGCGGCCGCCGCCGCGGCGCCCGCCCCCATCGTGTCCGCGGACATCACCGTCGAGGAGACGGCCGGCGTCGTCACCGAGGTGAAGTCGGTCGCGGCGAAGAAGGCCGCCCCGGCCAAGAAGGCCGCGGCCAAGAAGACCGCCGCGCCGGCCAAGAAGGCCGCCGCCAAGAAGACCACCACCGCCAAGGCCGCCAAGGGCGGCGACGAGGAGCTGCTCGGCGACGAGGAGCTGCTCGAGGACGTCGCGCTGCCCGGCGACAAGGCCGAGGCCGAGGCGGGCCCGGAGGAGGAGTCGGAGGGCTTCGTCCTCTCCGATGACGACGAGGACGACGCGCCGGCCCAGCAGGTCGCCGTCGCCGGTGCCACCGCCGACCCGGTCAAGGACTACCTGAAGCAGATCGGCAAGGTCCCGCTGCTGAACGCCGAGCAGGAGGTCGAGCTCGCCAAGCGCATCGAGGCCGGCCTGTTCGCCGAGGACAAGCTCTCGGCCGCAGACAAGCTCGCCCCCAAGCTCAAGCGCGAGCTGGAGATCATCGCCGAGGACGGCCGCCGGGCCAAGAACCACCTGCTGGAGGCCAACCTCCGTCTGGTGGTCTCGCTGGCCAAGCGCTACACCGGCCGCGGCATGCTGTTCCTGGACCTGATCCAGGAGGGCAACCTCGGTCTGATCCGTGCGGTCGAGAAGTTCGACTACACCAAGGGCTACAAGTTCTCGACCTACGCCACCTGGTGGATCCGCCAGGCGATCACCCGCGCCATGGCCGACCAGGCCCGCACCATCCGCATCCCGGTGCACATGGTCGAGGTCATCAACAAGCTGGCCCGCGTCCAGCGCCAGATGCTCCAGGACCTGGGTCGCGAGCCCACCCCGGAGGAGCTGGCCAAGGAACTCGACATGACCCCCGAGAAGGTCATCGAGGTCCAGAAGTACGGCCGCGAGCCGATCTCGCTGCACACCCCGCTGGGCGAGGACGGCGACAGCGAGTTCGGTGACCTGATCGAGGACTCCGAGGCGGTCGTCCCGGCCGACGCGGTCTCCTTCACCCTGCTCCAGGAGCAGCTGCACTCGGTGCTGGACACCCTGTCCGAGCGCGAGGCCGGCGTGGTCTCGATGCGCTTCGGCCTGACGGACGGTCAGCCGAAGACCCTCGACGAGATCGGCAAGGTGTACGGGGTCACCCGTGAGCGCATCCGCCAGATCGAGTCGAAGACCATGTCGAAGCTGCGCCACCCGTCGCGCTCCCAGGTGCTCCGCGACTACCTGGACTGATCGACGGCAGTACGCGACGAAGGCCCGGAACCGCACGGTTCCGGGCCTTCGGGCCGTTCGGGGGCGATGCGTCAGCGTCCGGGTGGCGCTTGTCGCTCGTCCGGGTGGCGGCGCACCGGGAAGTGGTCGCGCAGTGTAGTTGCTCGCCTACGCTTTGCCGGTTGCCTGCTGCCGAGCCTTGTGGAGTCACGGTGCTGACCGACCCGGACCGAGCCGACCTGCCGACCCCCGCCCCGTGCCGGGCCGCCCCGACCGCCCGGGCCACCGTTCCGCGCACGGCCCGTCGGGGCCGCCTCCGGCGTCGGGGCGCCCTGCTGGCGCTGCTCGCCGCCGTCCCGCTGGTCGCCCTCGGCACGGCCGGCCCGGCCGAGGCGCAGCGCAGGGTTGTCGGTGGGGGCAGCGTGAGCACCGTCGACCACCCCTGGATCGTGGCGCTGGCCAGCCGCCAGCAGTTCGGCAGCGGACGCTCCGGCCAGTTCTGCGGCGGCGCGCTGGTCACCCCGACGAAGGTGGTGACGGCCGCGCACTGCTTCTACGACGAGGCCAAGGGCCGGGTGGACCGGCCCGGCCTGAAGGTGATCGTCGGCCGGGACGACATGCGCGGCTCAGCCGGCCGAGAGGTGGCCGTCCAGCGGATCTGGATCCACCCCGACTACGACTTCGCCGCGAACATGAACGACGTGGCGGTACTCACGCTCGCCGAGTCCCAGGGCTCCCGGCCGGTGGTCGAGCTGGTCGGCCAGGGCGAGAGCGGACCGTACGCGGCGGGGACGAGGGCCCAGGTCTACGGCTGGGGCGACACCAGCGGGCGGGGTGACTACTCGCCGGTGCTGCGCGGGGTGGACGTGCCGATCGTCCCGGACCAGACCTGTGCGCACGCCTACCCAGGCGGGCCGGACGGCAAGTTCGACGCCCGGGGCATGGTCTGCGCGGGCGAGGAGAAGGGCGGCAAGGACGCCTGCCAGGGCGACAGCGGTGGCCCGCTGATCGTGGCCGGACGGCTGGCCGGACTGGTGTCCTGGGGGACGGGCTGCGCCGAGGCTGCCCACCCGGGCGTCTACACCCGGATGTCCTCGGTCACGGACGCGGTGCACTCGGCGCTCTGAACCATCGCCGTGGGTGATGGCGTCATGACGTTCTGACGTCGCTTCGGTTCCCGGTGGTCGCGCCGCGCCCGGGCCGGGCGAACGTGGGAGAACTGTCCGGAGAACAGCGGAGCCGGGTGGCCGACCCTCGAAGGGGTCGACCACCCGGCTCCCCGGTCGCGCGTGGTGCGCGACCGGACACAGCTCGTCGCCGGCCGGTGGGGGCGCCTGTGATCAGCGCTCGTCGTCGGCGGCCGTCGCGGTGGTGCTGGTGGTGAGACGGCCGCTCTCGTCCTGTATCTCCACGGCGATCTTCTTGAGCTCGGGCTCGAACTTCCGGCCGTGGTGGGCGCAGAAGAGCAGCTCTCCGCCGCTGGCGAGTACGACGCGCAGGTAGGCCTGGGCGCCGCAGCGGTCGCAGCGGTCAGCCGCGGTGAGCGGGCTCGCAGGTGTCAGAACAGTAGTCACGTCGCCTCTTCTCTAGCTCGACGAGCTGTCGTACCAGGCTCAACATCCAACCAGGCCGAAAACGTTCCCGCTCGTGGCTTTTCTTCTCTGAGGATTCTGCTGTGTTGATGAGGACGTGCCCCGGGCACCGGTGGTTCATGCGTGCCGGATCCCGGGAGCCACCCATCGCTCGAACGTCCGATCGGGCGGGGTTCGAGGTCCGCGTAGCATAATCCTCTGCCGGGTTGGAGCATAAGCCCCGTCCCGAGCCCCGGTAGCCTGCATAACGGCAGTTCCGGAGCCTGTACCGGACCCCACGATCCGCCAGGACCGGTGGTACCGGAAGGAGATGGCGCCCCCGGGGCCCACACCCGGATGCGGTCCTTGTTCGCGCAGCGCGTACAAGCTGCGCCGGGCCGGCCCGCCGTGCTGTGCACCCGCCGCAGGGGTGCGGGCACAGGGAGCGACGGCTGTCGGTGCGGTGTGCTGCACTGGCGGACGGTCCGGATGCGTCCGGATGTGACCGATGAGACAGAACTTCACCTGAGACAGAACTTCACCGAGGAGAGTGCCGCGTGAGTGCCGAAACGACCGTGCCGTCCGCGCTGCTGGCCGGCGACGACGGTTCCAACTACACCGCGCGGCACCTGCTCGTCCTGGAGGGCCTGGAGGCCGTCCGCAAGCGCCCCGGCATGTACATCGGCTCGACCGACAGCCGCGGCCTGATGCACTGCCTCTGGGAGATCATCGACAACTCGGTCGACGAGGCGCTGGGCGGCTACTGCGACCGCATCGAGGTCCTGCTGCACCCGGACTCCTCGGTCGAGGTCCGCGACAACGGCCGTGGCATCCCGGTCGACGTCGAGCCCAAGACCGGATTGTCCGGCGTCGAGGTCGTGATGACCAAGCTGCACGCGGGCGGCAAGTTCGGCGGCGGCTCGTACGCCGCCTCCGGCGGTCTGCACGGCGTCGGCGCCTCGGTCGTGAACGCGCTCTCCGCCCGGCTGGACGTCGAGGTCGACCGCAGCGGCCACACCCACGCGATCAGCTTCCGCCGCGGCACCCCCGGCATCTTCACCGAGGCCAGCCCGGACGCGCCCTTCGAGCCCGCCAACGGCCTCACCAGGACCCGCAAGGTGCCCAAGACCCGCACCGGCACCCGGATCCGGTACTGGGCCGACCGGCAGATCTTCCTCAAGGACGCCAAGCTCTCCCTGGAGCACCTGCACAACCGCGCCCGGCAGACCGCCTTCCTCGTCCCCGGCCTGACCATCGTCGTGCGTGACGAACGGCTCGTGGAGAGCGAGCAGATCGAGGAGTCGGTCTTCCACTACGACGGCGGCATCGCCGAGTTCTGCGAGTTCCTCGCCCCCGACAAGCCGGTCAGCGACGTGCTGCGGCTGCGCGGCGAGGGCACCTTCAAGGAGACCGTGCCGGTCCTGGACGAGCTCGGCCACATGACCCCCACCGAGGTCACCCGCCACCTCGGCGTGGACATCGCGCTGCGCTGGGGCACCGGCTACGACACCACCCTGCGCTCCTTCGTCAACATCATCGCCACCCCCAAGGGCGGCACCCACGTCACCGGCTTCGAGCGCTCGCTGGCCAAGACCGTCAACGAGGTACTGCGCGCCAGCAAGCTGCTGCGCGTCGCCGAGGACGACATCACCAAGGACGACGCCACCGAGGGCCTCACCGCCGTGGTCACCGTCCGGCTCGCCGAGCCGCAGTTCGAGGGCCAGACCAAGGAGGTGCTCGGCACCTCGGCGGCCAACCGGATCGTCGCGGCCGTCGTCGCCAAGGAGCTCAAGGCCTTCCTCACCTCGGCCAAGAAGGACCAGAAGCAGCAGGCCCGGGCCGTACTGGAGAAGGTCGTCGCCGCCGCCCGCACCCGGGTCGCCGCCCGTCAGCACAAGGAGGCCCAGCGCCGCAAGACCGCGCTGGAGACCAGCTCGCTGCCCGCCAAGCTGGCCGACTGCCGCAGCGACGACGTCGACCGCAGCGAACTGTTCATCGTCGAGGGGGACTCCGCGCTCGGCACCGCCAAGCTCGCCCGCAACTCCGAGTTCCAGGCTCTGCTGCCGATCCGCGGCAAGATCCTCAACGTCCAGAAGGCCTCGGTGAGCGACATGCTCAAGAACGCCGAGTGCGCCGCGATCATCCAGGTGATAGGGGCCGGCTCGGGCCGCACCTTCGACATCGACCAGGCCCGTTACGGCCGGGTCATCTTCATGGCCGACGCCGACGTCGACGGCTCGCACATCCGCACCCTGCTGCTGACCCTCTTCCACCGCTACATGCGGCCGATGGTCGAGCAGGGCCGGGTCTTCGCCGCCGTCCCGCCGCTGCACCGGATCGAGCTCACCAACCCCAAGCGCGGCCAGGAGAAGTACCACTACACCTACTCCGACGCCGAACTGCGCTCCACCCTGCTGGAGTTCCAGCGCAAGGGGCAGCGCTGGAAGGAGCCGGTGCAGCGGTACAAGGGTCTGGGCGAGATGGACGCCGACCAGCTGGCCGAGACCACCATGGACCCGCGCCACCGCACCCTGCGCCGGATCAACCTGGGCGACCTGGAGCAGGCCGAGAGGATCTTCGACCTGCTGATGGGCAACGACGTCGCCCCGCGCAAGGAGTTCATCGTGGACTCGGCGGCCACCCTGGACCGCTCCCGCATCGACGCCTGACGCACCCGGACGACGAGGGCCCTCCACCCGTGGGTGGAGGGCCCTCGCGCTGCCGGTTCCACCCGGGGTCCACCCCGGATCCGATCAGCGGGGAGCGCCGGATCCGTAGCGTCGGAGAGGTCAGTGAACGGCCTCTCCCCGGGACGGAGAACCCCTCATGTCTGCCCTCGTCAACCTCCTCGTGATCGCCGCGGTGGTGGTCCTGGTGGTCGGGCGCCAGATGCGCGTCAAGCGACTGGACACCGAGCGCCGCTTCTGGGTGCTGCCGCTGGTCCTGGGCGTGATCGCGCTGCGCGATCCGCAGATCATCGACCACCAGCACACCGCGCTGTCGGCCACCCTGCTCGCCGCCGGACTGGTCACCACCCTCGCGATGGGGTCGGTCTGGGGCTGGACCGTCCGGATCTGGCGGGACGACGACGGCCACGTCCTGGTCAAGGGCACCAAGGCCACCATGGCCGCCTGGGGCGGGACGCTCGCCATCCGGATCGGCCTGTACGCGGCCGGCTCGGCCCTCGGCGTCCACCAGGCGGGCAGCTCGCTGATGCTCGGCATGGCGGTCCTGCTACTGGTCCGCTCGCTCGTGGTCAACTGGAGGGCCCGGACGCTGGAGCCCTCGCGGGCCACCGCCGTACTGCACTGAACCGTCGTCGTGAGCACCGAGGAGGACTCCTTGCCCGGGTGGTACTGGACCCGCTGGCCGTCCCGGGAGGGGATGGAGCGCGAGGCCGAGAGCCGGCCGCGACGGGTCCTCACCGTGTTCGGCCGGTTCGTCATGGTGGTCATCGTCGCGTGGGGGACCCTCGCCGGCGGCAAGTACGCGGGCTGGGGGGTAGCGGCCGCGGTGGCCGGCCTGGCCTCGGCCGTGGCACTCTGCGCGCTGTACCTGCACGTCACCCGGGAGCAGCGCCCGGTGGCCTCGTACCTGCTGTCCGCCGCCCTGGTCGGAGGCGCCTGGCTCGCCAACTGGGGACTGGCCTACACGCTGGCCGACTTCCTCTGGATCGGGCTGGCCGTGACGGTGCTGGTCAGGGTCCCGCCGGCACCCGCGTTGCTGGTCGCGGCGGCCGCGCTGGGCTCGTACGCGGCGGCCTCCCCGGCGAGCTGGCTCAGCGTCTCCGCCACGGTCGGGGGTTCCCTCCTGGTCGGCTTCCTGCTGCGGCTGGACATCGAGGCGCGCGGCACCGCCCGCCGGCTGCTGGTCCAGGAGCGTGCCGTCCGGGCCGCCGAGGCGGAGAGCGCGGCGCTCGCCGAACGGGCCAGGATCGCCCGGGAGATCCACGACGTGCTCGCCCACAGCCTTTCCGCGCAGCTGGTCCACCTGGAGGCGGCCCGGCTGATGCTGGACGCCGGGACGGACCGCGAGCAGGTCCGCGAACGGGTCGTCGCCGCACGGCGGATGGCGCAGGACGGGCTGGCCGAGACCCGGCAGGCGCTGTCCGCGCTGCGCGGGGAGTTCACGCCGGTGGGGGAGTTCCTGGTGGAACTGACCGAGCGGGAACGGGCCCCGTTCACCGTCACGGGTACACCCCGGCCGCTGGGCGCCGAGGCCGGTCTGGCGGTGCGGCGCACCGCGCAGGAGGCGGTGACCAACGTCCGCAAGCACGCGCCGGGCGCCCGGTGCTCGGTCGAACTGCGGTACCTGGACGACGCGGTGGAGCTGGAGGTGCGCAACGCCCGGGCGTCGCGCGGTCAGTTCGCGGGAGAGGCGTCCTGTGGTGAGTCGTCCTCCCGTGAACTGGCCGACAGCGGCAGCGGGTACGGTCTGCTGGGGATGCGCGAACGCGCGGAACTGCTCGGCGGCACCCTGCTGGCGGGCCCGGAGGACGGAGGGTGGCGGGTGTTGCTGCGGGTGCCGGCATGAGTTCCGCGGTCACCAGGGTGCTGGTGGCGGACGACCAGACGGTGGTGCGCGAGGGCATCGTGATGCTGCTGGGGCTGCTGCCCGGCATCGAGGTGGTGGGCGCGGCGGCGGACGGGGAGGAGGCCGTCGCCCTGGTGGAGCGGCATCACCCGGACGTGGTGCTGATGGACCTGCGGATGCCGAGGGTCGACGGCGTCGAGGCGACCCGGCGGATCCGGGCCGCGCACCCGGAGACCGAGGTCGTGGTGCTCACCACCTACGCCGACGACGAGTCGCTGTTCCCGGCGCTGCAGGCCGGGGCACGTGGCTACCTCACCAAGGACGTCGGCGGCGAGGAGATCGCCAAGGCCATCGCGGACGTCCGCGCGGGCGCGGCCGGGCTCTCCCCGCAGGTCCAACTCCGATTGTTGGAGCGGCTTTCGGAGGCTCCGTTGAAGGCCGCGCCGAACGCGCCGAACGCGCCGGGCGCCTCGAACGCGTCGAGCGCCGCCGAGCGACCCGCCGCCCGGGCCGGGGAGCTGCCGGACGGGTTGACCGTGCGGGAGGCCGAGGTGCTCGGGCTGATCGCCGAGGGCCTCTCCAACACCGAGATCGCCCAGCGGCTGTTCGTCAGCCAGGCCACGGTGAAGACGCACATCAACAACCTGTTCGCCAAGACCGCGGTGCGGGACCGCGCGCAGGCGGTCGCGTACGCCTTCCGCCACGGAATCACCGGAACGCAGCAGTAGTCGGATGAGCATCCGTCAGATGATCGATCACCTCATTGAGTGAAGGTATCTGCGATGGTCAGGGACGGTGTCCGGCGGCCTCCATGATGGTTCGGGTCAGAACGCCCGGCCCGGCCCAGGAGCAGCAGTGCCACAGCAGCAGACCAGCAGTCCCGACCAGGGACAGCGATTCGACTGGTGGGCCGCTCCGGCCGCCGCCACCGCTTCCGAGCCGGCTGCCGCGCCCCGCCGAACGGCCGTACCGGCCCAGCCGGGGCCCAGCAGTGCGGGCGCCACCCAGCCGACCGTCGCCCAGCCGGGCGCCGCTGCCGAGCAGGTGACCGCACGGCCGGCTCCGCCCGTGGCCCCGCCGTCGGCCCCGCCCGTCATGCCGCCGCTCGCCCCGCCGGCTGTCCCGCCGGTCGTCCCGGCCGTCGTGGCGCAGGAGCCGCCGGCGCCGGTGAGCGGCACCGACAGGACCGAGGTCTACCGGAGCGTCCAGGCCAGCGCGGCCTTCCAGGACATCCGCCGCAGCTACCGCGCGTTCGTCTTCCCGACCTGCGGCGCCTTCCTCTGCTGGTACCTGCTGTACGTCGCCGCCGCGGCCGCCGCGCCCGGCGCGATGCGCAGCCCGGTGGTCGGCCCGTTCAACGTGGCCTGGCTGCTCGGCCTGCTGCAGTTCGCCTCCACCTTCCTGCTCACCTGGCTCTACGCCCGCAACGCCCGGACCAAGCGCGACCGCGCCGCGCTGGGCCTGCGCTGGGACACCCAGGACCAGCTGCGATGACGACCACCACCGGTGTGATGACCACCGCCACCCCGCCCCCCGTCGCCCCCACCGGCCAGCACCACGGCCTGGCGATCGTGCTGTTCGCCGTCATCGTCCTGGTCACCCTGGGCATCACCCTCTGGGTCGGCCGCCAGGGCAACGCCGCCGAGGACTTCTACGCCGGCGGGCGCGACTTCACCCCGCTGCAGAACGGCTTCGCCCTCTCCGGCGACTACCTCTCCGCCGCCTCCTTCCTCGGCGTCGCCGGGCTGATCGCCCTGTACGGCTACGACGGCGTGCTTTACAGCATCGGCTTCCTGGTCGCCTGGCTGGTCGTGCTGATGCTGGTCGCCGAACTCGTCCGCAACGCCGGGCGGTACACCCTCGCCGACGTGCTCGCGCTGCGGCTGCGGCGCCGCAGGGTGCGCGCGGCGGCCGGCGGTGCCAGTGTCGTGGTCACCCTGCTCTACCTGGTCGCCCAGATGGTCGGCGCCGGCTCGCTGGTCGCACTGCTGCTCGGCACCAACAGCGCCCAGGCCCGGACCTGGACCATCATCGGGGTCGGCGCCCTGATGATCGTCTACGTCACGATCGGCGGGATGCGGGCCACCACCTGGATCCAGATCGTCAAGGCCTTCCTGCTGATCGCGGGTTCGATGCTGCTGACCGTGCTGTTGGTGGTGCGCTTCCACGGCGACCTCTTCGAGCTGATGCGCCAGGCCGCCCAGCACAGCGGCGCCGGGCACCGCTACCTCGAACCCGGGCTCAAGTACGGCGCCACCTTCACCAGCCGGCTGGACTTCTTCAGCCTCGGCCTGGCCCTGGTGCTCGGCACCGCCGGCCTGCCGCACATCCTGTCCCGCTTCTACACCGTGCCCACCGCCCGGGCCGCCCGCCGCTCCACGATGTGGGCGATCGGCCTGGTCGGCGGCTTCTACCTGATGGCCATCGCGCTCGGCCTGGGCGCCACCGCGCTGGTCGGTTCGGCCGAGGTGCGGCACGCCAACTCGGCCGGGAACACCGCCGTTCCACTGCTCGCCCTGGTGCTCGGCGGCGGCAACGGCAGCACCGGCGGGGTGGTGCTGTTCGCGCTGATCTCGGCGATCGCCTTCGCCACCATCCTCGCCGTGGTCGCCGGGCTGACGCTCGCCTCCTCCGCCGCCTTCGCCCACGACATCTGGGCCGGCGCCTGGCGCGGCGGCCCGCGCCGCCGCCGCGGGGGAGAGGCCGCCGAGAAGCCCAGCGAGCAGCAGGAGGTGCTGGTCGCCCGGTTCGCCGCCGCCGGGATCGGCGCGGTGGCGATCGTGATCAGCCTGTACGCCCAGCAGCTGAACGTCGCTTTCCTGGTCGGCCTGGCCTTCGCGGTGGCCGCCTCCTCCAACCTGCCCGTGCTGCTGTACAGCCTGTTCTGGTCGCGGTTCACCGCCCGGGGCGCGGTCTGGTCGGTGTACGGCGGGCTGGTCCCGGCGATCGTGCTGGTGTTCTTCTCGCCGGTGGTCTCCGGCTCCAATGCGGCGCTGTTCCCCGGCGTCGACTTCCACTGGTTCCCGCTGGAGAACCCCGGCATCGTCTCCATCCCGCTCGGCTTCCTGGCCGGCTGGATCGGGACGCTCACCTCGCCCGAGCCCGCCGACGCGGACCGGTTCGCCGAGCTGGAGGTGCGCTCCCTCACCGGTGCGGGCGCGGCCTGAGCGTCGCGCCCCGGGGAACCCCGGCGGGCCTGGGGCCGCTGGGGTTCCCCATGTCCAGGCGCCCCCATGTCCGCGTCATCGGGGGTGTGCTGTCGTCGGCAAGGCCGCCGGCTGATCCCCGACCACCATCGCGGTCCCGCGCTCACCCCCACGGGCGCGGGGCCACCAGACAGGCCCTATACGCCCCGGACCGACAGCACGTCCATCCGCGAGGGCGTCCCCGCCGCCTTGCCGCAGCTCTCCGGACGCGGCGGCTGGCTCACCGTCTCGATCACGTCCGCCTCCCAGGCCCGGCCGTCCCGGTGCACCACGCGCACCAGCCAGCGGCCCTCCCCGTCCGGCCGCTGGGCCAGGGTCAGCGCGTCCACCCGGGTCTCGCCGGTCGCCAGCCGCACCGCGTGCTCGGCCGCCTGCCCCGGCCGCTCCCAGCCCGAGCAGCCCCGCGACCACTCCGGCACCATGTGCCCGGCCGCCGTCGCGGCCAGCACCTCCTTGGCGGTCTCGGGCGTCAGCCGCCCGTACGCGTAGCCGTGCGGCAGCACCAGCATCGTGGGCGCGAAGCGGTGCCCGCCCAGGTGGGTCACCTCCCACACCTCGCTGTGCCCGGCCGCCGCCAGCTCCGCCGCGAGCGGACGGCCCAGCAGCGCGCAGCAGCGGTCCCGACGGCCGTTGGTGCACACCAGCGCCAGCGGACCGCCGACGTGCTCCACCCCGAAACCCGTGTGGTCGCCGACGCCCAGCGCCGCGAAGTCCAGCTCCAGCAGCTCCGCCGGATCCGCCACCTGCGCCCGGCGCACCCAGCCGCGGCCCGGCACCGTGTGCGCCACGACCACCTCGTGCCGCGCCGTCGGCGGGCAGTCCGCGTGCCGGCCCGGCCGCCGGATCAGCGCCACCCGCACGCCCGTACCGGCCGCGGCGCCCTCCAGCGCGTGCCCCGTGACCCGGTCGAGGTGGCTCTCGCCCAGTGCCTTCGCGCCCCACGGGCCGTTCTGCTCCACCAGCAGCCAGGTGGTCGCCACCGCCGCGGTCGCGGTCAACGGCTCCGAAAGTTCACGCGAAAGGGTCGTACAGGTGCTCATCTGGGCAAGGCTACCCTCAGTGGTTCGGCCCGTCCCGGGGGCCGCCGAGTGGCCCGGACGTGCCGGAACGAGATCCTCCGGACGTGCCGGGGGCGGGTCGGAGGACGCGCCGCAGGGCGTGCCGGAAGGCGGCGCGCCCACCGGCACCCAGCCCACCGGCACCCAGCCCCCGGCACCCCGCCCACCGGACCCGCCGCTACGCCGGACCGGCGACCACCGAGATCGGAGTCGTCACCGGCGTGCCCGAGCCGTCCCGACGCGGGTCGCGCTCCGGCAGGTCGACCGGCGCGCCCTTGGCGGTGGCGGCCCGGGCCGGAGCGGCACCCGCCCAGGCGAACGCCAGGCCGTCCTCGCCGCGCAGGAAGCGGTGGCAGCGCACGCCGCCGGTCGCCCGGCCCTTGCGCGGGTACTGCTCGAACGGGGTGACCTTCCAGGACGTCTGCTCGTCACCGGACAGCGTGCCCGACGCGGCCGCCACCGAGACCACCACCGCGTCCCCGGCCGGATCCACCGCCGTGAACGACAGCACCCGGGCGCCGTCCGACAGCTTGATGCCCGCCATGCCACCCGCCGGACGGCCCTGCGGACGGACCTGGCCCGCCGGGTAGCGCAGCAGCTGGGCGTCCGAGGTGATGAAGACCAAGTCCTCCTCGCCGGTGCGCAGTTCGACCGCACCCACCAGCTCGTCGCCGTCCTTGAGCGCGATCACCTCGAACTCGTCCTTGTTCGCCGGCCACTCCGGCACCACCCGCTTCACCACACCCTGCACCGTGCCCAGCGCCAGCCCCGGAGAGGACTCGTCCAGCGTGGTCAGCGCCAGCACCCGCTCCCCGGCCTCCAGCCGCAGGAACTCACCCACCGCGGCACCGCCCGCCAGCGTCGGCGAGGGCGTCGGCGGCAGCGCCGGCAGGTCGATCACCGGCAGCCGCAGCACCCGGCCCGCCGACGTCACCACACCCACGTCCGCCCGCGCCGTCGCCGGCACCGCCGACACGATCACATCGTGCTTCGCCCGCTTCTCCGACAGTTCGAACGGCTCACCGTCCGCCGTCCGCGCCAGCAGCCCCGTCGAGGACAGCAGCACCCGGCACGGGTCGTCCGCCACCTCCAGCGGCACCGACAGCGCCGCCGACGGAGCCGCCCCCGCCTCCAGCAGCACCGTCCGCCGCTCCGTCCCGAACTGCTTGGACACCGCGCCCAGTTCGGACGACACCACGCTGCGCAGCTTGCTGTCCGACTCCAGGATCTCGGTCAGCTCCGCGATCTCCGCGGTCAGCTTCGCCTTCTCCTGCTCCAGCTCCACCCGGTCGAACCTGGTCAGCCGGCGCAGCGGGGTGTCCAGGATGTACCCGGTCTGCGTCTCCGACAGCGAGAAGCGCTCCATCAGGCGCTCCTTCGCCTGCTGCGCGTTGTCACTCGACCGGATGATCGCGATGACCTCGTCGATGTCGACCAGGGCCACCAGCAGACCCTCGACCAGGTGCAGCCGCTCCTCGCGCTTGCGGCGGCGGAAGTCGCTGCGCCTGCGCACCACCGTGAACCGGTGGTCGACGTAGACCTCCAGCAGCTCCTTCAGCCCGAGCGTCAGCGGCTGCCCGTCCACCAGCGCCACGTTGTTGATGCCGAAGGTCTCCTCCATCGGCGTCAGCTTGTAGAGCTGCTCCAGCAGCGCCTCCGGCACGAAGCCGTTCTTCACCTCGATCACCAGCCGCAGCCCGTGCTCGCGGTCGGTGAGGTCCTTGACGTCCGCGATGCCCTGCAGCTTCTTCGCGTTGACCAGGTCCTTGATCTTCGAGATGACCTTCTCCGGGCCGACGTTGTACGGCAGCTCGGTCACCACGATGCCCTTGCGGCGCGCCGTCACCGCCTCCACCGTCGCCGTCGCCCGGATCTTGAACGTGCCGCGGCCCGACTCGTACGCGTCCCGGATCCCCGACAGGCCCACGATCCGCCCGCCCGTCGGCAGGTCCGGACCGGGCACGAACCGCATCAGCGTGTCCAGGTCCGCGTTCGGGTGCTTGATCAGGTGCCGGGCCGCCGCCACCACCTCGGACAGGTTGTGCGGCGGCATGTTCGTCGCCATGCCCACCGCGATGCCCGTCGCGCCGTTCACCAGCAGGTTCGGGAACGCCGCCGGCAGCGCCAGCGGCTCCTGCTCGCTGCCGTCGTAGTTCGGCCCGAAGTCGACGGTGTCCTCGTGGATCGACTCCACCATCGCCATCGACGCCGCCGTCAGCCGCGACTCGGTGTAACGCATCGCCGCCGGCGGGTCGTCGTTGCCCAGCGAACCGAAGTTGCCGTGCCCGTCGATCAGCGGCAGCCGCATCGAGAACGGCTGCGCCATGCGCACCACGGCGTCGTAGATCGACTGGTCACCGTGCGGGTGCAGCCGACCCATCACCTCGCCCACCACGCGGGCGCACTTCACGTGCGCCCGGTCCGGACGCAGGCCCATCTCGTTGGCCTGGTACAGGATCCGGCGGTGCACCGGCTTCATGCCGTCCCGCGCGTCCGGCAGCGCACGCGAGTAGATCACCGAGTAGGCGTACTCCAGGAAGGAGCCCTGCATCTCGTCCACGACGTCGACGTCGAGGATCCGCTCCTCGAAGTCTCCGGGCGGCGGGGTCTGCGAACTGCGGCGGGCCATCGCGGCGGGGCTCCCTTACGTGTCGCTGGCTGTGTCGTCGGTCGATCGTCGGCCGTCGGTCAAATCGTCGGACGGGCGTCGCCGTCCTGCTTCACCGTCCTGCCGCCGCGACCCGTCAACCGGGCGCGGTCAACAGGGCGCGGCGCCCCCATTGTGGACCCTCGCGCCGACACTCCCGGCCAGCGGCCCTCTTCCGCCCCTGGCGAACGCCGCTTCCGCGCGGGCACGAACACGCCCCCCACGCGTTGCACCACAATGGGGGACGCCACACGAACCCCGACATCGACGACGGGAAGGACCCGAGCGCATGGCCAACCCGGCCCCCGCCTCCAGCCGAGGCATCGCCATCACCGAGCACCGCCTGGCCAACGGCCTGCGCGTCGTCCTCTCCGAGGACCGCCTCACCCCGGTCGCCGCGGTCTGCCTCTGGTACGACGTCGGCTCCCGCCACGAGGTCAAGGGCCGCACCGGCCTGGCCCACCTCTTCGAGCACCTGATGTTCCAGGGCTCCGCCAACGTCTCCAACAACGGGCACTTCGAACTAGTCCAGGGCGCCGGCGGCTCGCTCAACGGCACCACCAGCTTCGAGCGCACCAACTACTACGAGACCATGCCCGCCCACCAGCTGGAGCTCGCCCTCTGGCTGGAGGCCGACCGGATGGGCTCCCTGCTCGCCGCCCTCGACGAGACGTCCATGGAGAACCAGCGCGCCGTCGTCAAGAACGAACGCCGCCAGCGCTACGACAACGTCCCGTACGGCACCGCCTTCGAGAAGCTCACCGCGCTCTCCTTCCCCGACGACCACCCGTACCACCACACCCCCATCGGCTCCATGGCCGACCTCGACGCCGCCACCCTCGAGGACGCCCGCGCGTTCTTCCGCACCTACTACGCGCCCAACAACGCCGTGCTCTCCATCGTCGGCGACATCGACCCCGAGCAGACCATCGCCTGGGTCGAGAAGTACTTCGGCTCCATCCCCGCCCACGACGGCAAGCAGCCCCCGCGCTCCGGCGAACTCCCCGAAACCATCGGCCGGGAGGTCCGCCAGAACCTCACCGAGGACGTCCCCTCCCGCGCCCTGATGGCCGCCTACCGCCTGCCGCACGACGGCACCCGGGAAGCCGACGCCGCCGACCTCGCCCTCACCATCCTCGGCAGCGGCGAGTCCAGCCGCCTCTACAACCGGCTCGTCCGCCGCGACCGCACCGCCGTCGCCGCCGGCTTCGGCCTGCTGCGCCTCGCCGGCGCCCCCAGCCTCGGCTGGCTCGACGTCAAGACCTCCGGCGACGCCACCATCGCCCAGATCGACGCCGCCGTCGACGAGGAGCTCGCCCGCTTCGCCGCCGAGGGCCCCACCGCCGAGGAACTCGAGCGCGCCCAGGCCCAGATCGAGCGCGAATGGCTCGACCGGCTCACCACCGTCGCCGGCCGCGCCGACGAACTCTGCCGCTACGCCGTCCTGTTCGGCGACCCCAAGCTGCTGAACGACGCCCTCCCCAAGGTCCTCGACGTCACCGCCGAAGAGGTCCAGGCCGTCGCCAAGGCCCGGCTCCACCCCGACAACCGGGCCGTCCTCGCCTACGAGCCGACCGCCGCCGACGCTTCCGACGCCGCTTCCGAAGAGGAGGGTGCCGCCGTATGAGCACCGACTACGTCCCCGCGATGACCTTCCACCCCCAGCCCCAGCCCGGCACCCCCAGCCCGTGGGCGTTCCCCGCCCCCGAGCGCGCCGCCCTCGGCAACGGCATCACCGTCCTGCACTGCCACCGGCCCGGCCAGCAGTTGGTCGCCGTCGAGGTCCTCCTCGACGCCCCGCTCGCCGCCGAACCCGAGGGCCTCGACGGCGTCGCCGCCATCCTCGCCCGCGCCTTCAACGAGGGCACCGACACCCTCACCGCCGAGGAGTTCGCCGGCGAACTCGAGCGCGCCGGCGCCACCCTCGACGCCCACGCCGACCACCCGTGCATCCGGGTCGCCCTGGAGGTCCCCGCCTCCCGGCTCCAGCGTGGTCTCACCCTGCTCGCCGACGCCCTGCGCGCCCCCGCCCTCCCCGCCGAGGAGATCGAGCGCCTCGTCGCCAACCGGCTCGACGAGATCGTCCACGAGCAGGCCAACCCCGCCCGGCGCGCCGCCAAGGCCCTCTACGCCGAACTCTTCGACGCCGCGGACCGCCTCTCCCGGCCCCGCAGCGGCACCGCCGACACCGTCAAGTCGATCGACCGCGCCGCCGTCAAGGCCTTCTACGACGCCCACGTGCGGCCCGCCACCACCACCGTCGTGGTGGTCGGCGACCTCACCGGCGTCGACCTGCCGGCCCTGCTGGAGAGCACCCTCGGCACCTGGACCGGCTCCGCCGCCGAACCCTCCGTCCACGCCCCCGTCACCGGCGACGACCGCGGCCGCGTCCTCATCGTCGACCGCCCCGGCTCCGTCCAGACCCAGCTGCTGATCGGCCGGATCGGCCCGGACCGCCACGACCCGGTCTGGGCCGCCCAGATCCTCGGCACCTACTGCCTCGGCGGCACCCTCACCTCCCGCCTCGACCGCGTCCTGCGCGAGGAGAAGGGCTACACCTACGGCGTCCGCGCCTTCGCCCAGCCGCTGCGCTCCGCCGCCGACGGCAGCGGACGCTCGCTGCTCGCCATCAGCGGTTCGGTGGACACCGCCTCCACCGCCCCCGCGCTCGCCGACACCTGGACCATCCTGCGCGACCTCGCCGCCGGGGGCCTCACCGACGCCGAGCGCGACGAGGCCGTGCAGTTCCTGGTCGGCGTCGCGCCGCTCAAGTACGAGACCGCGGGCTCCGTCGCCGGCACCCTGGCCGACCAGGTCGAGCAGCACCTCCCCGACGACTACCAGGCCGAGGTCTACCGGCAGCTGGCCGAACTGCCCACCGCCGCGGCCACCGAGGCCGTGGTCGCGGCCTTCCCGCCGGACCGCCTGGTCACCGTCCTGGTCGGCGACGCCGCCGAGATCGAGGACGACGTGCGGGCGCTCGGCATCGGCGAGGTCACCGTCGTCAACTGACGCCTGCGGTCGTTCGCCGTCCGGCCCGGTGGAGCACCTCCGCTCCGCCGGGCCGGACGCGTTTTTAAATCCCTTGCGGGCCCGTCCGGTTCCGTGGATAGATGTTCCACGACGCACAGCACGTGCGAACTGCGAACTGCGACGAACGGAAGGGAGGCGGTCACCATGCGGGTCGAGCAAGCCATACGACGGCGCTCCCCGAGGCCGTACCTCCCCTGCGTCGCTCCGGCTGCCTGAGCGCACCCGTTTCCTGAACTTCCCCGAGCCGCACCGGGATTCTCTTCGCGCGGCATGCCTTTCCTCTGAACCCACCGACCGTTGGAGGTCGTTCAACCATGACGTACACCGAAGTGCCCGGAATCCGGGTGCCGATCCGGATGTGGACCGACCCGGCGACGGTCGAGGGCGCGGCCCTGCAGCAGCTGCGCAACATCAGCTCGCTGCCCTGGCTGCACGGCCTCGCCGTGATGCCCGACGTCCACCTGGGCAAGGGCGCGACCGTCGGCTCCGTCATCGCCATGAAGGGTGCGGTCTGCCCGGCGGCGGTCGGCGTCGACATCGGCTGCGGGATGAGCGCGGTGAAGACCTCCCTCACTGCCAAGGACCTCCCGGACGACCTCTCCGGCCTGCGCTCCAAGATCGAGCAGGCCATCCCGGTCGGCCGCGGCCTCCACACCGACCCGGTCGACCCGACCAAGCTGCACGGCTTCCGCGCGGCGGGCTGGGACGACTTCTGGCAGCGCTTCGACGGGGTGGCGGAAGCGGTCAAATGGCGTCGCGAACGTGCCATGCAGCAGATGGGAACGCTCGGAAGTGGCAACCACTTTTCAGAAGTGTGCCTAGATGAGACCGATTCTGTTTGGTTGATGTTGCATTCCGGATCGCGCAACATCGGCAAGGAGTTGGCGGAGCACCACATGGGCGTCGCCCGCTCGCTGTCACACAACCAGGGGCTCGTCGATCGGGATCTGGCGGTCTTCCTCGCGAAGACCCCGGAGATGGCGGACTACCGCCAGGACCTCTTCTGGGCGCAGGAGTACGCCAAGAACAACCGCGCGGTCATGATGGCGCTCTTCCAGGACGTCGTGCGCCGCGAATTCGGCAAGGCGAAGGTCACCTTCGACGAGGTGATCAGCTGCCACCACAACTACGTGGCGGAGGAGCGCTACGACGGCGTCGACCTGTTGGTGACCCGCAAGGGCGCGATCCGGGCCGGCTCCGGCGACTTGGGGATCATCCCGGGTTCGATGGGGACGGGTTCCTACATCGTCCGTGGCCTGGGCAACGAGGCGGCGTTCAACTCCGCCTCGCACGGCGCCGGCCGCAAGATGAGCCGCAACGCCGCCAAGAAGCGCTTCACCACGCGCGACCTGGCCGAGCAGACCAAGGGCGTCGAGTGCCGCAAGGACAGCGGTGTCGTCGACGAGATCCCGGGCGCCTACAAGAACATCGAGAAGGTCATCGAGCAGCAGAAGGACCTGGTAGAGGTCGTCGCGCACCTCAAGCAGGTGGTCTGTGTGAAGGGTTGACAAATGGGGCCCCCGGATTTTCCGGGGGCCTCAGTTTGGACGCTGTCTTTCGCGGTTGGCAGCCGTTGAGGCGCCATCGGCGAATATCGCAGCTCTTCTCGGTTCTGCCGAGTTGTTCTGCGGCTCCTCTAATGCTGGCTGCTGCCAGGAGGATGTCATCCTCCGCCTTGCTCCAACTGCGCTTGAGCATGCGCTTCCAGTCGGGCGGTCTGACCCACGCGGCTGCCTGCTCGGCCGCAGCCTTCTTTCGTGGAAGCGCCATGCAGCCGGGGTAGTGCTGGGCACTACCGGGCGCTTCGTGTGCGCTGCGAGGCTCAGGCGGCCGCGGGGAGCTCGTCGAGGCCTTCGGAGACCAGCTTGGCGAGGCGGTCGAGGGCCTCGTCGGCGCCCGGGGCCTCGGAGGCGAGGATGACCTCCTCGCCGCTCTGGGCGCCCAGGGCGAGGAGGCCGAGCATGGAGGCGGCGTTGACCGGGTTGCCGCCCGGCTTGGCGATGGTGATCGGCACGCCGGTGGCCGTGACGGCCCGGACGAAGACGGAGGCGGGACGGGCGTGCAGGCCCTCGGCCCAACCGATGGTGACGCGGCGCTCGGCCATGAGACGTGCCTTTCCGGTGAAGCTGGTCACGGCCGTGCTCGGGGGAGCGGGGGAAACGACCGTGTTGTCTAGACCAGTGTTGCATGCAGATCACCCCTGCGAGGCGTCGCGTTCGGGAGTTGTGATTGTTTCTTTTCGGGGCATAACCCGGCCAGTGGCCCTGTCCAATCTGCCGTGGGCACGTGCCCGGCGCCATCCGGCCCGCCGCCGGATAACCTGGCGAATGTGGAAGACCCCGCGGTGGCGAACCCCGCGCAACCCGACTATCCGCAGCACTGGGAAGCCGACGTCCTGCTGCGCGACGGCGGCACGGCCCGGATCCGGCCGATCACTCCCGAGGACGCCGGACGGCTGGTGGAGTTCTACGAGCAGGTCTCGGACCAGTCCAAGTACTTCCGCTTCTTCGCCCCCTACCCGCGGCTCTCCGACAAGGACGTCCGCCGCTTCACCCACCACGACTTCGTGAACCGGGTCGGCCTCGCCGTAGTGGTCCGTGACCACTTCATCGCCACCGTCCGCTACGACCGGATCGACGCCGAGGGCCGCCCCTCCGAACACGGTACGGACGCCGAGGTCGCCTTCCTGGTCCAGGACGCCCACCAGGGTCGCGGGGTGGCCTCCGCACTGCTGGAGCACATCGCGGCGGTCGCCCAGGAGCGCGGGATCCGCCGTTTCCAGGCCGAGGTGCTGCCGGAGAACCGCAAGATGGTGAAGGTCTTCACCGACGCCGGCTACACCCAGCGCCGCAGCTTCGCCGACGGCGTGGTGCACCTGGAGTTCGACCTCGAACAGACCGACCGCTCACTCGCCGTGATGCGCGCCCGCGAGCACCGTGCCGAGGCCCGCTCGGTGCAGCGGCTGCTGACCCCGCGCTCGGTGGCCGTGATCGGCGCCTCCCGCAACCCGCAGACCGTCGGCCGGGCCATCCTGCGCGACCTGCTGGGAAGCAGCCCGGCCGACCGCGCCGTCCACGCGGTGAACCGCAGCGCCCCGCCCGGCACCGAGCTGGACGGCGTCCCGGTGCACCGTTCGATTCTGGACATTCCCGGGCCGGTCGACCTCGCGGTGATCGCCGTCCCCGAGAGCGCCGTCCCGGCGGCCGTCGCCGAGTGCGGCGCGCACGGCGTGCAGGGCCTGGTGGTGGTCACCGCCGGCTACGCGGAGACCGGCCCGGAGGGCCGTGACCGCCAGCGCGCCCTGGTCCGCCAGGCCCGCGCGGCGGGGATGCGGGTGATCGGCCCGAACGCCTTCGGTCTGATCAACACCGACCCGGACGGCCCGCTGAACGCCTCGCTCGCCCCGCACCTGCCCGACCGCGGCGGCTTCGGGGTCTTCTGCCAGTCCGGGGCGATCGGCGTGGCCCTGCTGGAGTCCGCCCACCGGCGCGGCCTCGGCGTCTCCTCCTTCGCCTCGGTCGGCAACCGCGCGGACGTCTCCGGCAACGACTTCCTGCAGTACTGGGCCGAGGACGAGGCCACCGAGGTGGTGCTGCTCTACCTGGAGTCCTTCGGCAACCCCCGCAAGTTCACCCGGATCGCCCGCCGCCTGGCCACCGCCAAGCCCGTGGTGGTGGTCAAGGGCGCCCGGCACACCGGCAGCCTGCCGCCCGGCCACGCCGTCCCGGCCACCGCCACCGGCCTGCGCGACGCCACCGTGGACGCGCTGTTCGAACAGGCCGGGGTGATCAGGGTGGCGACCATCACCGAGCTGTTCGACACCGGTGAGCTGCTCGCCCAGCAGCCGCTGCCGCCCGGCGACCGGGTCGCCGTGATCGGCAACTCCGACTCGCTCGGCCTGCTCACCTACGACGCCTGCCTGAGCGCCGGGCTGCGCCCGCGCACCCCCGTCGACCTCACCACCGCCGCCACCGGCGAGAACTTCCGGGTCGCGCTGGACGTCGCGCTCAGCAATCCGGCCGTGGACGCGGTGATCGCCGTCGCCATCCCGCCGATCGGCACCTCCGCCCACGCCTTCACGGGCGGCCGACTGACCGGTCCGGACGACCCGGAGATGGGCTCGGACGACCCGGAGATCGCCACCGCCCTGCTCGAAGCGGGCGAGCGCGCACGGGAGTTGGGCAAGCCCCTGGTGCTGGCCCACCTGGCGCTGACCGACCTGCCGCCCCGGCTGCGCCCCGGTGGCATCCCGGCCTACGCGGCGCCCGAGCGCGCCGTGCACGCCCTCGCGCACGCCGTGCACTACGCCGAGTGGCGCCGCCGCACCGCCGAGGCGGAGGAGACGGCGCGCGTCCCCGAGCTGGACCGGATCGACGAGCCCGGCGCCCGCGCCCTGGTGGAGGCGGCGCTGAGCACCCGGGCCGCGGTCTCCCGCCCCTCGCCCACCACCACCCTTGTTCGAGGCGCTACGCGCCGTTCCTTCTCGTTCACCCAGCCCGGTGGCGCCCGGATCACCCTGCCGGACACCGAGGCCCGGGTGCTGCTGGCCCGCTACGGCATCGACGTCTCGCCCACGCTGCCCGCCCCGGACGAGGAGAGCGCCGTCCGGGCCGCCGAACAGCTCGGCTACCCGGTGGCCCTGAAGGCGACGGCCCCGCACCTGCGTCACCGGCCCGACCTGGGCAGCGTCCGCCTGGACCTGACCGGCGAACCCGGCCTGCGCCGCGCCCACCGGGAGCTGGACGCCCTGCTCGGCGGCGCGGCGGAGGCCCAGCTGGTGGTGCAGCGGCTGGCCCCGCGCGGGGTGGACACCGTGATCGGCGCCACGGTCGACCCGGCCGTCGGCGCGATCCTGTCCTTCGGCCTGGCCGGCGCCCCGGCCGAACTGCTGGGCGACGTGGCCCACCGCCTGGTCCCGGCGACGGACCAGGACGTCGCCGGGCTGATCCGCGAGGTGCGCGCGGCGCCGCTGCTGTTCGGCTGGCGCGGCGCCGAGGCGGTGGACACCGACGCCCTGGAGGAACTGCTGCTGCGGGTGTCGCGGCTGGTGGACGACCTCCCGGAGATCGCTTCGGTGGACCTCGAACCGGTGGTCGTGGCCCCGCACGGACTGGCGATCCTGGGGGCGCGGGTGCGGGTCGCACCGCTGCCCGTCCGCAGCGATCTGGGCCCGCGCGCGATGAGCACGCTGTAACCTTCCTTGGTTGCGCCTGCCCGTGGGCGCTGATGTCCGAAGCTCGGCGCCGTGCCGCCCGCTTCGTCGGCGGACCATGCCAGGATGGAGTTATGGCGAAGACCGGTACCACCACCACTCAGGACCTGCGCTCGGCGATCGAGCGCAGCGGCTACTACCCGGCCCTGGTGTCCGAGGCGGTGGAGTCCGCGGTGGGCCCGGAGCCGATCAGCTCCTACCTGGTGCACCAGGAGACGACCTTCGACTCCAACGAGGTGCGCCGGCACGTGACGGTGCTGGTGCTGACCCCGACCCGGTTCGTGGTGAGCCACACCGATGAGCAGTCGGGCGACGCGGGCAGCCCCGCCGTGCCGTTCGCGACGACCTCGACGGAGAGCGTCCGGCTGGACCGGATCGGCTCGGTCGTGCTGAGCCGGATGGTGGCGAACCCGGAGACCTACACGCCCGGCACGCTGCCGCGCGAGGTGGTGCTGACGATCGGCTGGGGTGCGGTGCAGCGCCTCGACCTGGAGCCGGCCGGCTGCTCGGACCCGAACTGCGAGGCGGACCACGGCTACACCGGTTCGGCGACGGCCGACGACCTCTCGCTGCGGGTGAGCGAGGCCGGTGACGGCCCCGAGACGGTGGCCCAGGCGCTGGTGTTCGCCCGGGCGCTGTCCGACGCGACGATCGACAACGGCCCGCGGGCCTGAGCCCCCGGCCGCTGCCGCCCGCGTTCCCGCCCCGTTTCCGTTCGCGTTCCCGCTCGCGCGCCCGTTCGCGCTCCCGCCCGCGTTTCCGACCGCTACGAATCCGGTTCCATGTCCTTCGCACCCTCCGACGGCTACGACGCCTTCGAGATCCTCGACCCGGCCGCCGCCCCCGCGCCCCCGTACGGCAGCGGCTCGCTCTGCGACCTGCTGCCCTCGGTGGCGGCGGGCCTGGGCGTCCCGGGGTTCACCGCGACGCTGCCGATCGCCCCGGCCGACCGGGCGGTGGTGTTCCTGGTGGACGGCCTGGGCTGGGAGCTGCTGCTGCGCCACCCCGAGTACGCGCCGTTCCTGTCCTCGCTGGCCGGGAGCTCGCTGGGCGGCACCGGCCGTCCGCTGACCGCGGGCTTCCCGTCCACCACCGCGACCTCGCTGGCCTCGGTCGGCACCGGCACGCCGCCGGGCCTGCACGGCCTGGCCGGGTACACCGTGGCGGTGCCGGGCGCCGACTACCTGATGAACCAGCTGCGCTGGCAGCCGCACACCGACCCGCAGGCCTGGCAGCCGTACCCGACGGTCTTCGAGCAGACCCACCGGGCGGGGGTGGCGACCGCCCAGGTGTCCTCCCCGCTGTTCGCCCAGACCCCGCTGACCAAGGTGGCGCTGTCCGGCGGCAGCTTCCTGGGCCGCACCACCGGCGAGGAGCGGATGGACCTGGCCGCCTCCTGGCTGGCCGAGCACGACCGGGCGCTGGTGTACACCTACGTCAGCGAGCTGGACGGCGCGGGCCACCGCTTCGGGGTGGACTCCGACGAGTGGCGGATGACCCTGGACGCGGTGGACCGGCTGGCCCGCCGGCTGGCCGAGCAGCTGCCGCCGCGCTCGGCGATGTACGTGACCGCGGACCACGGCATGATCGACATCGCGCCGGAGGACCGGATCGACTTCGACGAGGACTGGGAGCTCGGCGCCGGCGTCGCCCTGCTCGGCGGCGAGGGCCGGGCTCGGCACGTGTACGCCGTGCCGGGCGCCGCGGCCGACGTGCACACGGTCTGGAGCGAGGTGCTGGGTGACCGGATGTGGGTGGCCACCCGGGACGAGGCGATCGCGGCGGGCTGGTTCGGCCCGAAGGTCGACGACCGGGTGTACCACCGGATCGGCGACGTGGTCGCCGCGGCGCGCGACGACATCGCGATCGTCGCCTCCCGCAACGAGCCCGGCGAGTCCGCGATGATCGGCCTGCACGGCTCGATGACCCCGGTCGAGCAGTTCGTGCCGCTGCTCGAAGTCCGCGGCTGAGCCGGATCCTTGACTTCCCGGTGCCCGAAACCCCTTGATGTGAAAGGCCTTTGCTCCACCCATGGCTGAACTGGTGTTCTTCTCGGGCACGATGGACTGCGGCAAGTCGACGCTGGCGCTGCAGATGGACCACAACCACACCGCGCGCGGTCGGCAGGGCGTCATCCTGACCCGCAACGACCGGGCCGGCGCGGCCACCATCTCCAGCCGGCTGGGCCTGCGCGCCGACGCGGTCGAGGTGACCGACGACTTCGACTTCCACGCGCACGTGGTGCAGCGGCTGTCGGCCGGCGGCCGGGTGGACTACCTGATCTGCGACGAGGCCCAGTTCTTCGCCGCCGAGCAGGTCGACCAGCTGGCCCGGGTGGTGGACGAGCTGGACATCGACGTCTTCACCTTCGGCATCACCACCGACTTCCGCACCCGGCTGTTCCCGGGTTCGCAGCGGCTGATCGAGCTGGCCGACCGGGTGGAGGTGCTGCAGGTCGAGGCGCTGTGCTGGTGCGGTGCGCGGGCGACCCACAACGCCCGTACGGTCGGCGGGGTGATGGTGGTCGAGGGCGCCCAGGTGGTGATCGGCGACATCACGGTGAGCGAGGACGAGATCGGCTACGAGGTGCTGTGCCGCCGCCACCACCGCCGCCGGCTGACCGCCGCGACCGCGCGCGCCTCGGTGCTCTCCCCGGACGTGCTGCCGTTCGAGGAGCAGGCCTAAGCAGCGGCTTCGAGCACCGAGAAGTGCCCGCCCTGCGGGTCGGCCAGTCGGGCGGCCCGGCCGCGGGCGGTGTCGTGCGGCTCGACCAGGACGCGGCCGCCGAGCTCGACGGCGTGACGGGTGGTCAGCGCGGCGTCCTGGACCGCGAAGTGGGTGCGCCAGCGCGGCGGGTGGCCGCGCAGGTCGGCGTGGTGGCGGATGCCCGCGACCGGGCGTCCGTGCACCAGCAGCGCGGATCCGCCGAGGGCGGGCCGCACCGGCCGGTCGAGCACGGCGCCGTAGAAGGTGGCGGCGCCGTCGGCGTCCGGGGTGAGCAGTTCGGCCCAGGCGGGGCCGCCCGGCTCCGCGCCGGCCTCCCGGCCGAGGTGCTCCTCGCCCTGCCAGAGCCCGAAGACGGCGCCGGAGACGTCGGAGGCGATGGCCATCCGTCCGGCCCGTTCGGCCTGCAGCGGGCCGACCGCGACGGTGCCGCCGCACTCGCGCACCAGTTGGGCGGTGCGGTCGGCGTCGTCCACGGCGAAGTAGGTGGTCCACTGCACCGGGAAGCCGGTGGCGGTGGAGACGCCGAGTCCGGCGACCGGTGCGCCGTCGAGCTCGGCCCGGACGTAGGCGCCGAGTTGGCCGGGCCCGGGGGAGTACGTCCAGCCGAGCAACTCGCCGTAGAAGGCGCGGGCGCCGGGCAGGTCGTGGGTCAGCAGGCTGACCCAGCAGGGCGTGCCCTGGGCCAGTCGGAGTTCCACCGCGGGCAATGCGGGCCTCCTCACGCGTGGTTGGCGCACGGAAGTCCACGCGCGCGAGGGTGATGCTTCCACCCTGGCGCGCGCCCAACCCTCGACCCGCGCGGAAAGTCCGGCAAAGAGCGCACAAAGAGCCGTGGTTCGGGCGTGCTGCGCGACAATGGCCGACATGACCACCTTCAACGACGGTTCCCCGCTGATCTCCGCGGCCGAGCTGCGGGAGGCGCTCGCCTCCGAGCGTCCGCCGGTACTGCTGGACGTGCGCTACCAGTTGGTCGGTGCCGCACCGGGCGGCCCGACCGCGGCCGAGGAGTACCGGGCGGGTCATCTGCCCGGTGCCCACTTCGTCGAGCTGGACCGGGACCTCGCGGCCCCGCCCGGCGCCCCCGGCCGGGGCGGGCGTCACCCGCTGCCGGATCCCGAGGAGTTCGGCGCGGCGATGCGCGGCTTCGGGGTGAGCTCCGATCGCCCGGTCGTGGTGTACGACGGGGCGGCCTCGATGGCGGCGGCCCGGGCCTGGTGGCTGCTGCGCTGGGCCGGGCATCGGGACGTCCGGGTGCTGGACGGCGGCTTCGCGGCCTGGCAGGCGGCCGGGCTGCCGGTGACGGCCGAGCTGCCGGAGCCGGCGGCGGGCGACTTCAGGCCGGTGCCGGGGCAGCTGCCGACGGTGGACGCGGACGGCGCCGCGGAGTGGGCGCGCAGCGGTCTGCTGCTGGACGCCCGGTCGGGGGAGCGCTACCGGGGCGAGACCGAGCCGGTGGATCCGCGGGCCGGGCACATCCCGGGCGCGCTGTCGGCGCCGACCTCCGAGAACCTCCGCCCGGACGGGCGGTTCCGCCCGGTCGCCGAACTGCTGGCCCGGTTCCGGGCGTTCGGCGCGGGGGAGCGCAGGACCGCGGTGTACTGCGGTTCGGGGGTGACGGCGGCGCACCAGATCCTGGCGATGGAGGCGGCGGGCCTGGACGCCACGCTGTACCCGGGTTCGTGGAGCGAGTGGTCGAGCGACGAGAGCCGCCCGGTGGCGGTGACCGGCCAGCCGGGCTGAGCCCCGGACACGTCGAAGGGGTGAGGCCGGGCCAGGAGGGGTCGAAGTATCCCGGCTGACGGCTCATCGGCTGGAAGAACAGTCGGGTCTCGATCCCCTGG
>NZ_JBSFGK010000059.1:0-47821 GCF_053596495.1 Kitasatospora sp. NPDC001683 | reverse complement strand
GGGGTAGGGGGGCGAGGGGGCCCCCCCCCGGGCGCCCCGGGGGGGGGGGGGGGCCCGGCCGGGGGGCGCCCCCCCCCCCCCCCCCCGCCCCCCCCCGGGGGCCCGGGGCCGAAGGCTGTCTGACGGCGGTTCAGAAATTTCCGAAATATCAGCGAAACATTCAACCACGTATTGACGCGTCCCATACACCCCGAGTTACCTAACGGCGGGAGCGCAACCCACCACCCGGGGCGCATCGTCCGCCGGACGGCCGCCGCCGTGCTCCCGCTCCCCGAACCGATGGCCCCACCACCGTCATCGCTCGTGCCCACTACCCGCCGACCGCGCGGGTGCACCTCCCCCTGGAGCGACTCTGGAGGTCGACCATGCCCATTCGAAATGTCCTGATCGGAATGCACCGCGCCTGGACCGCCGTACTGGTCCTGGCACTGGTGCTCGCGACCGGCGCGCTGGCCGCGACGACCCCGGCCGCGGCGGCCGACAACACGTTGAAGGCGGCGGCGGAAGCCAAAGGCCGTTACTTCGGCACCGCAATTGAGCGCGGCGACCTCGGCGTCAGTGGTGAGATCGCCGTCGCCGGGGCGCAGTTCGACATGCTGACCCCGGCCAACGAGATGAAGTGGGACACCGTCGAACCGTCCCGCGGCTCGTACAACTTCGGGCCGGGCGACCAACTCGTGCAGTTCGCCCGGTCGAAGGGCATGCGGGTACGCGGCCACAACCTGGTGTGGCAGAACCAGCTCCCGTCCTGGGTCTCGAACCTGCCGCTGGACCAGGTCCGCTCCGCGATGGAGGCGCACATCACGGCCGAGGCCACCCACTACAAGGGCCAGGTCTACGCCTGGGACGTGATCAACGAGCCCTTCAACGGCGACGGCTCCTTCGTCCCGGACGTGTTCTACCGGGCGATGGGATCCGGCTACTTCGCCGACGCGCTGCGCACCGCGCACGCCGCCGACCCGGGCGCCAAGCTCTACATCAACGACTACGGCATCGAGGGTGGGAACGCGAAGAGCGACGCCCTCTACCGCCTGGCCCAGTCGCTGCTCGCCCAGGGGGTGCCGCTGGGCGGCATCGGTTTCGAGAGCCACTTCATCCTCGGGCAGGTCCCCTCCGACATGCAGGCCAACATGCAGAGGTTCGCGAACCTGGGCCTGGACGTGGCCGTCACCGAACTGGACGACCGGATCCAGCTCCCCGCCTCCGGCGCCGCGCTGCAGCAGCAGGGCACCGACTACGCCGCCGTGGCCCGGGACTGCCTGGCCGTCTCCCGCTGCGTGGGCGTCAGCCAGTGGGGCGTGGACGACGCCCACTCCTGGATCCCCGGCACCTTCCCCGGGACCGGCGCGGCAACCATGTACGACGGCAACGACCAGCCCAAGCCGTCCTACTACGCGGCGCTCTCCGCCCTCGGCGGTTCGAGCTCCGGCGGTGGCGGTGGCACCACGGGAGAGTTGCACGCGGTCGGTGCCGGCAAGTGCCTGGACGTGCCGAACGCCTCGACCACGGCGGGCACCCCGGTGCAGATCTACGCCTGCTGGGGCGGCTCCAACCAGACCTGGACCCACACCTCGGACGACCAGTTGACCGTCTACGACGGCGGCAGCCGGCTGTGCCTGGACGCCTCCGGGCAGGGCGCCGTCAACGGCACCAAGGTGGTCGTCTGGTCGTGCAACGGCCAGGCCAACCAGCAGTGGCACCTCAACGCGGACGGCAGCGTCACCGGCGTCCAGTCCGGCCTGTGCCTGGACGTGTCCGGTGCCTCCACCGCCGACGGCGCCCTGACCCAGCTGTGGACCTGCAGCGGCGGCAGCAACCAGCGGTGGACGCTGGGCTGACACCACAGCACACCACTGCACGGCACAACACGGTGCGGTGCGGCCGGACGGCGCCGGGACTCCCGGGCCGTCCGGCCGCACCGCTTTCCGGCCCGACGGCCCGTCAGCCGTTCGCGGCCGGGCCGGCGCGGGCCACCCGCGGCGGGGCGGTGCTGCTGCGCTCGACCAGGCTGGTGGCCAGGTCCACCCGGAGCGTGCCGGGCCGCACCCCGCGGGCGAGGTCGATCACCAGGCGGGTCGCCGTCTCGGCCATCTCGGTCAGTGGCTGGCGCACGGTGGTCAGCGGCGGCCCCACCCAGCGGGCCAGCGGCAGGTCGTCGAAGCCGACCACGCTGAGGTCCTCCGGGATGCGCAGCCCCAGTTCGCGGGCGGCCTCGTACAGGCCCAGCGCCTGGAGGTCGTTCCCGGCGAACACGGCGGTCGGCCGGTCCGGCAGGCGTAGCAGTTCCAGGCCGAGCCGGCGTCCGGACTCGTGGTGGAAGTCGCCCTCGCGGACCAGCTCCGGGTCGTACGGGATGCCCGCCATGTCGAGCGCCGCCCGGTAGCCGTCGGCCCGGGCCCGGCTGCACATCATCCGGGCGGGGCCGGCGATCAGGCCGATCCGGCGGTGGCCGAGGTCGAGCAGGTGCCGGGTGGCGGCGAGGCCGCCGTCCCAGTTGGTGGTGCCGACGGCGGGCACCTCCTGGCCGGGATCGCCGGCCGGGTCCATCACCACGAACGGGATGTCCCGGCGGGCCAGTTGCTCGCGCAGCGCGCGGTCCAGGTCGGACAGCACCAGCACCACGCCGGTGGGGCGGCGGGCGAGTACTCCGTCCACCCAGGACTGACCTGGCCCGTGCCGTTCGGCGGACTCGGAGAGCACGATGCTCAGGCCCTCCGCGCGGACCGCGTTCTCGACGCCCCGGATCACCTCCACCGCCCAGGCGCTCTCCAGCTCGTGGAAGACCAGTTCCAGCAGCGGGCTCGTCTGGCGGTTGCCGCGCCGCCGCCGGTAGCCGTAGCGCTGGAGCAGTGCCTCCACCCGCTCCCGGGTGGCCGGGGCGACGTCGGCGCGGCCGTTCAGGACTTTCGAAACTGTCGGCGCGGAGACCCCGGCCTCCTGCGCGATCTCGGCGAGCGTGGCCGCTCTGTCCACGGGTTCCTCCTGCACTGCCCCTGCTGGGCGAAATCCGTCGTGGGTGGCTGTCGGGCACGGCCGCGGGCGGTCCGTACCGCACGGATGCTAGCCCGCCGGCGGGCCGTGGCCGATCCCGTCCGAAGTCTTGACTGGGGATCAGGTCGGATCTACGTTTCCCACAACATTCGGCGACTTGCTCGAAACATTCGAAACTGAGGGCAGGATATGCGATCCAGACTCGCCGCGGTCACCGCGGTCACCGCACTCGTCCTGGGGACGTCCGCCGCCTGCAGCTCCGGCGACTCCTCCTCCGACGCCGGAGCCGGAACGATCCACGTGCTGGTCTACGGCGACGCCGGCAACAAGGTCGAGAAGCAGATCGTCGAGACGTTCAACCGGACCTCCAAGGTCAAGGCGGTGCTCGACACCATCCCCGGAGCGGACTACCAGCAGAAGCTGCAGACCGTGATCAACAGCTCTCGGGCCCCCGACATCTTCTTCAACTGGGGCGGCGGCTCCATCCAGTCGTTCGTCAAGGCGGACCTGCTGCTGCCGCTGGACGGCTTCATCGCCGAGGACCCGGGCCTGAAGAACAACTTCCTGCCCTCCGTCTTCAACTCGGCGGTGATCGACAAAAAGGCGTACGGGATACCGATGCGCGGCACCCAGCCGGTGCTGCTGTTCCACAACAAGAAGGTGCTCGCGGACGCCGGACTCACCCCACCGAAGACCTGGGACGAGCTCCTCGCCACCACCAAGGCCCTGAAGGCCAAGGGCATCACCCCGATCTCCCTCGGCGGCGGCGACCAGTGGCCCACCCTGATGTGGTTCGAGTACCTCTACGACCGGATCGCCGGCCCCGGGCTGTTCCAGCGGGCGCTCGGTGGCGACAAGGAGGCCTGGGCGAGCGAGGACAGCCGCAAGGCGCTGACCACCCTCAAGCAACTGGTCGACGCCGGGGCCTTCGGGAGCAACTTCGACTCCGTCAAGTTCACCGACGGCGGCTCCCCGGCCCTGGTCGCCAAGGGCAAGGCCGCCTTCGAGCTGATGGGCTCCTGGTACTACTCCACCCAGCAGGACGCCAACCCGGACTTCGCCAAGTCCGGCCTCGGCTACACCGGCTTCCCCGCCCTGAGCGGCGGCAAGGGCGACCCGGCCGACGTCGTGGGCAACACCAACAACTTCTACTCCGTACTCAAGAAGACCAAGCACCCGGTGGAAGTCGCGGCCTTCCTCAAACTGATGTACTCCGAGGAGTTCGTGAAGGCCCAGCTGGCCATCGGCAACCTGCCGACCACCACCAACACCCCCGACCACTTCGACCTCTCCGCCAGCCCCGCCTACTCCAAGGACCAGTACCAACTGGTCAAGGACGCCCCCTCGTTCCAGCTCTCCTGGGACCAGGCCTACCCGCCGAGCGCCATGACCCCGATGCACACCGCGATCCAGCAGTTCTTCAACGGCGGACTCGACGCCGACGGCTTCGTCAAGGCCATGCAGGCCTTGCCGACGTCATGACGCGCGCCACCGGGCGCGGCGCGGTGGCCACCCGTCCGGGACTCGTCTGGGCGGTGCCCGCCGCGGTGTTCTTCGGGATGTTCGCGCTCACACCGCTGCTGCTGGTCGCCGTGCTCTCCTTCACCAGCTGGGACGGCATCGGCGACCCGCACTTCAACGGCCTGGACAACTGGACCGCCCTGTTCCACGACCCGGTGATGCTCCAGTCCGTCTGGACCACCCTGCTGCTCACCGCCCTGGGCGTGGTGACCCAGACGCCGGTCAGCATCCTGATCGGCGTCTGGGCCGCCGGGAAGCAGCGCAACCGGGCCGTGCTCTCGGCCGTCTACTTCGTGCCGCTGCTGCTCTCCGCGACGGCCGTCTCGGTGGTGTGGCGGGCTGTCCTCGACCCCAACTTCGGCGTACCGGCCCAGCTCATCTGGCTGTTCGGCGACGGCAACCTGCTCGGCACCAAGAGCGGGGCGATCGGGGTGCTGACCTTCGTCGGCGTCTGGCAGTTCACCCCGCTGCACGCGCTGATCTACCAGGGCGGCGCCCGGGCCATCCCCCAGGTGCTCTACCAGGCCGCGGCCGTCGACGGGGCGGGCCGGGTGCGGCAGTTCCTCCACATCACCCTGCCGCAACTGCGCAACACCGTCATCACCTCGGTGATCCTGATGGTGGTCGGCGGCCTGACCACCTTCGACACGGTGCTGATCCTCACCCAGGGCGGTCCCGGCACGGACACCACCGTCACCTCCTACTACATGTACCAGAAGGCCTTCAAGAGCTTCGACTTCGGCACCGGCTCGGCCATCGCGCTGGTCCTCGTGGTGGTCGCCACCCTGATCTCGCTCGCGGTGGTCCGGCTCTCCGGCTACGACCGGATGCGCGGCACGGCGGAGGGCCTGTGATGCGACGACGCCCCAACGTCCTGGCCGGGTTCGGCTCCCTGGTGTGGCTGGTGCTGGTCGGCCTGCCGCTGTACGTGCTGCTGATCGCCACCTTCCGCACCCGTGCCGACTACTCCACCGAGGGCCCGCTGAGCCTGCCCAAGCACTGGACCCTGCAGAACTACCTGACCGACCTCTCGACCGGCTTCGGCCAGGACTTCCTCAACACCCTGACCGTCACCGCCGGCGTGGTCGCCATCGTGCTGCTGGTCGTCCCGCCGCTCGCCTACGCCATCGTGCGCGCCCGCGGCCGGGCGACCGGCTGGGTGTTCCGGCTGTTCCTGCTGGGCCTGGCGATCCCCGCCCAGGCGGTGATCGTGCCGATGTTCTTCGTCATCAGCAAGACCGGCCTGTACGACCACCTGCTCGGCGTCATCCTGCCGACCGCGGCCTTCTGCCTGCCGGTCTGCACCCTGGTGCTGACCGGTGCGATGCGCGACATCAGCCCCGAGCTGTACGAGGCGATGGCGATGGACGGCGCCTCCCCGGCGCGGATGTTCCGCCAACTGGTGCTCCCGCTGTCCAAGGGCGGACTGTCCTCGATCACGGTCTTCGCCGCCCTCCAGGCCTGGAACGGCTTCCTCTTCCCGCTGATCCTCACCCAGTCCGACTCCACCAAGGTCATCACCCTCGGCCTGTACGACTTCCAGACCGAGCACGGCGTGGACGTGCCCGGACTCCTCAGCGCCGTGGTGCTGTCCATGCTCCCCGTCTTCGTCGTCTACCTGTTCGCCCGCCGCGCCCTGGTCCAGGGCCTGACGGGGGTGGGAGGAAAATGAACGACCACCGCGACCCCGAGCCCGCGCCCGCGTGGCTCGACACCACGCTCACCCCGGAGGCCCGGGCCGACGCCCTGATCGCCGCGATGACCCTGCGGGAGAAGACCGCCCAACTGGTCGGCGTCTGGGTCGGCGCCGACCCGAGCGGCGCCGAAGTCGCCCCGCACCAGCACGAGATGGGGCCGCCACCCGACCTCGACAGCCTCCTGCCGTACGGGCTCGGGCAGTTGACCCGGCCGTTCGGCACCGCCCCGGTCGACCCGGCGCTCGGCGCGCTCTCGCTGCTGCGCACCCAGCAGCGGATCGTCGCCGCCAACCGCTTCGGCATTCCCGCGCTGGCCCACGAGGAGTGCCTGGCCGGCTTCGCCGCCTGGGGAGCCACCGCGTACCCCGTGCCGCTGTCCTGGGGCGCCGCCTTCAACCCGGGGCTGGTCCGGACGATGGCCGCCGCCATCGGCCGCGACCTGCGGTCCGTGGGCGTGCACCAGGGCCTGGCCCCGGTGCTCGACGTGGTCCGCGACGCCCGCTGGGGGCGGGTCGAGGAGACCATCGGCGAGGACCCGTACCTGGTCGGCACCATCGCCACCGCCTACGTCCAGGGCCTGGAGTCGGCCGGGGTCATCGCCACCCTCAAGCACTTCGCCGGGTACTCCGCCTCCCGGGCCGGACGCAACCTCGCGCCCGTGTCGATGGGCCCGCGCGAACGCGCCGACGTCATCCTGCCGCCCTTCGAGATGGCCGTTCGCGAAGGCCGGCCCCGCTCGGTCATGCCCGCCTACACCGACACCGACGGCCTCCCCTCCGCCGCCGACCGGGCCCTGCTCACCGAACTGCTCCGGGACACCTGGGGGTTCACCGGCACGGTCGTCGCCGACTACTTCGGCATCGCCTTCCTCGCCACCCTGCACGGCGTGGCCGAGGACCGCTCCGACGCCGCCGGGCTCGCCCTGGCCGGGGGAGTAGACGTCGAGCTGCCGACCGTCGACGCCTTCGGACAGCCGCTGTTCGACGCGGTCGTCTCGGGCAGTGTCCCGGAGCGGCTGATCGGCCGGGCGCTGCGCCGAGTCCTCGTGCAGAAGGCCGAACTCGGGCTGCTGGACGCCGACTGGAACCCGGTGCCGGCCGCCCTCGCCGACGTCGACCCGAGCGAATCGGCCGCGCTGCGCGGTCTGGTCGATCTGGACCGGCCCGGCAACCGCGCGCTCGCCGCCGAGCTCGCCGAGCAGGCCGTGGTGCTGCTGCGCAACGACGGACTGCTGCCGCTGCGCAGCCCCGCCCGGATCGCGCTGATCGGCCCGAACGCGGACGAACCCACCGCCGTGCTCGGCTGCTACTCCTTCCCGGTGCACGTCGGCGGACAGCACCCCGAAACCCCGATCGGCATCGAACTCCCCACGCTCCGCGAGGCGTTGGCGGCCGAGTTCACAGGCGCCGAGCTGCGCACGGTGCTCGGCGTGACGGTCGACGGCGAGTCCACCGCCGGCCTCGCCGAGGCGGTCGAGGCCGCCCGGCAGGCCGAGGTGGTGGTGCTCGCCCTCGGCGACCGGGCCGGGCTGTTCGGGCGCGGCACCAGCGGTGAGGGATGCGACGCCGAGTCGCTCGAACTGCCCGGAAGACAGCGACAGTTGCTGGAAGCGGTGCTAGACACCGGGACGCCCGTGGTGGTCACCCTGCTGGCCGGGCGGCCGTACGCGCTCGGGCGTGCCGTCACCGAGGCGGCCGGGATCGTCCAGTGCTTCTTCCCCGGCGAGGCCGGGACGCAGGCGCTCGCCGGCGTGCTCAGCGGGCGGGTCAACCCGTCCGGACGCCTGCCCGTCTCCGTCCCCGCCCACCCCGGGGTCCAGCCCTCCACCTACCTGGCCGCGCGGCTGGCCCAGGCCGGCGAAGTCTCCAGCACCGACCCGACACCGGCCTACGGCTTCGGACACGGGCTCGGCTACAGCGACTTCAGCTGGTCCGGGCTGGAGGTGCGGACCGCCGAGACCGGCACCGACGGCGCGTTCCGGCTGGCCTTCGAGCTGCGCAACACCAGCGCGCGGGCGGGCACCGAGGTGGTGCAGCTCTACCTCCACGACCCGGTGGCCTCCGTCGTCCAGCCGGTGCAGCGGCTGATCGGCTACCGCCGGATCCCGCTGGACGCCGGAGTGGGCTGCCGGGTGGAGCTGACCGTCCCCGCCGACCTGGCCTCCTTCACCGGCCGCCACGGCGAGCGGATCGTCGAACCCGGCGCCCTGGAACTGCGGATCTCCGCCTCCAGCACCGACCCCCGGCTCACCGTGCCGCTGCGCCTCACCGGCCCGGTCCGCCCACTCGACCACACCCGCCGACTGCACCCGACCTTCACCGTCCACGCGCTCCCGCCAGCCGCTACCCCGTAACGGAGGAAGCCCTCGAACCCGACCAGGATGCTTCGGGACCGGTCCTGCGGTGGCGGAGGCCGGTCCCGAAGCCCTGTTCAGCTGCGCAGGCTCCACTGCTGGTTGCCCGCGCCCGAGCAGGCCCAGAGCTGGATCTTCGTCGCGTTCGCCGGGCCCGTGCCGGTGGCGTCCAGGCACAGGCCCGACCGCACTCCGGTGATCGCGCCGTCGGAGCCGATGTTCCACTGCTGGTCGGCCTGCCCGTTGCAGTCCGAGATCACCGCCGCGGCGCCGTTGCCGGTGCCCGAGGCGGCCAGGCACTTGTTGCCGTAGACCATGAGCTGCTTGCCTGCCGTGTAGGTCCACCGCTGGTTGGCCCCACCGTTGCAGTCCCACAGTTGGGTCTGCGTGCCGTTGGCCGTGGAGAGGGCGTTGATGTCCACGCAACGGCCCGACGCCCGGCCCACGATCTCCTGGTTGCCGCCGGCCGGGGGAGTGGAGGAGCCGAACTGGCTGAAGAACTTCCACACTTCGCCGGACGTCCAGGTGTGCCAGCCGTCGCAGGTGCACCCGTCGATCGGGCCGGGGTCGTGGCCCGCCCCGTCGAACGCGGCCCAGACGACCGGATGCCCGGACTTGCACCCGGAGTAGGCGGTGACGACGTGCGTCAGGCTGCCGTACGCCGGCTCGGTCGGGTTCTGCGGGCCGCAGCCGTTGTTCCTGACGAACTGGTCGCGCAGTGCCCGTCCCCCGCCGATGCCCAGACGTTGTCGCGGAGGCCGTGGAGCCCCATGTAGGCGATCGGGTGCGTCCCGCCGGCGCGGCCGCTGAGGTTCGCGTTCGAGTAGACCGCGACCGCACGGAAGACCGTCGGCCGGGCACAGGCGAGCGCGTAGGTCATCGAGCCGCCGTAGCGAAACCGGTGGAGAAGAGCTGGGTCTGGTCGATGCACAGGCCGGCTTCGAGCTGCCTGACCATGTCGTCGACGAAGGTGGCGTCCTGGCCGTTGGAGTTGGCCCAGCCGTTGCCGAGGCCCTGGGGCGCGACGAAGACGGTGCCATTGTTCGCGTTGTCCGCCAGCCGCCTGAGCCCGTAGTAGGACCAGTTGTACCCGTCGGTGCCACCGGAGTCGACGTCGTTGGCGGTGCCGCCCACCCAGTGGAACCCGAAGACCAGCCGGTACGGGTGGTTCCGGTCGTACCCGGCGGGGACCCTGAGGATGTAGCTGCGGCTCTGGCCGCCGCTGGCGATCGTGTGGGTGCCGCGCGCCACCTACGGTGCGCTGCCGCAGCCGCCGGTGCCGGCCGCTGCCCTGACCGGAGCGGCGGCCGCGGTGGAGCCGGTGCCCGGAGCCATGCCGATCACGGCCACGATGAAGGCCACCAGGGCCACGAGGGGCGCGAACGGGGATCTGCGTGTCATGCGCTCTGCCTTCACGCTGCGCTTCGGCAGCGGGGGTGTGGGCGGCCGGGCCGAGAGGTGGTCGGCCCGGCCGTGGCGGGGTCAGGAGGCGCGGGTGGGGCTGGTGCCGTCCAGGCCCATGAAGTGGATGGCGTAGGCGGCCATCTGCGTTCCCTTGACCGGCAGTTCGTGCCCGGCACCGGCGATGCTGTAGGACTCGACCTGCGTCTTGCCGGAGCGGTCGGTGTACCGGCTCCGGTTCCAGTTGGCGGCCGGGATGTCAGTGGACGACGGGTTCTGGCCCACCCCGAGGACGTTCGTCCACTGCTTGGTCTCCTCGCCGAGGTCGCGGTGGTTCAGGATCGGGTCGGTGGTGCCGTGCCACAGCTGCACGCGGGGCCGCGGCCCGGTGTAGCCGGGATCGGCACGGCGCACCAGGTCGCCCCACTGCTGCGGGGTCATGGAGACCTGGCCCCCGGCGCAGGGGCCGTTCCAGCCGCGCGTGGTGCCCGTGTAGAAGCAGTGGTAGGGCACGCCCATGAACGCCGCGCCCGCCTTGAACACGTCCGGGTAGTCCGCGAGCATGACGTTCGTCATCATCCCGCCCGAGGACTCGCCGGTGAGGTACACGGCGTCGCGGTTCCCGTTGTAGTGCTGCTCGACGTACGTGACCATCGACATCAGTCCGACCGGGTCACTGCCGCCGCCCCGCCGCAGCGCCTGGTCGGAGGAGACGTCCCAGCAGCTGCCGCCGGGGTTGGTCGAGGGGTAGATGACGACGAAGCCGTACCGGTCGGCCAGCGCTCCGAAGTCGGTGCTGGCGTACAGGTAGGGCCCGGAGCCCTGGCAGCCGTGCAGCGCCAGCAGCACCGACGGGTGCGCCTTGACGCGGTTGGGTACGTGCACGTACATCTGCAGGCCGGTCGGGTTGTTGCCGAAGTTCGTGACCTGGGTCAACGAGGCGGCGCCGGCCTGGGGCGCGGCGGCCAGGTTCGCCCCTAACGCGGCGCCGATGGCCAGGAGTGCGGCGAGCAGGCGGGACTTCAAGTGCCGGGAGCGCAGCATGGAACCTCTTCTTCGTGGAGTGCCGACGGCGGTGGCGGTAGCAGGCGTGCCCGGGGATCCCGCGGGTGTTCGCTCCCGGTCATGTGAGCGTTCACATTTGAGACGGAGCATCAGGATAGGGTGCCTGTCGGTGTTTCGGTGGTGTTTCGGACTGATGACGGTGCATCAGTGACCGCTACCTGTCAAGGAATGGACGGGCCCCTCCCCGGCAGCCCGGCGGTACGGCCGGTGGGCCCGGTTCTGCCGGTGAAAGTTTCACCGTGGCGGGGGCGTGCGAGGCGTCCGGGTGCTCCGGGCGGGGAGCGTGGCCCCGGATCGGTTCTGGGTGGCCGTCGATCCCGCACATGCCGTCCATTGATCCGATGAATCACGCCAACTTTACGGCTCCGGAGGGCGAACGCTGTCACAACTCTGTACAAACACCCGATCTCTGAGAGTTAGTCCACCTAATGTCATGGACGCATCCGGTGTTGAGGCACGTCCTCACGGAGAGGTGAAACCCTTGTTCCACAGTCCTTCTCGCGACGGCCGACCGCTCGGCCGGTGGCGAACCGCACTGGCCGGGCTCCTCGCCCTGGTCGGAGTCCTCACGGCGGTGCTGCTGCCCGCTGCCCAGGCCCAGGCGGCCGGGGCCGCGCCGACGGCCGCGGCCCCGGTGCCCTTCACCCCGGGAGCCGCCCGCACCGACCAGAACGGCAACACGCTCCAGCTCCACGGCCTGGGCATCGTCAAGGTGGGGAGCACCTGGTACGGCTTCGGCGAGGACAAGACCGGCGAGACGTCGGCGAACACCTCGTTCCAGGACATCCCCTGCTACACCTCCGACGACCTCGGCGGCTGGACCTACCACGGGGTGGCACTGGCCAAGCGGAGCAGCGGCGACCTGGGGCCGAACCGGATCGTCGAGCGGCCGAAGGTCATCTACAACGCGTCGACCGGCACGTACGTGATGTACGTGCACATCGACAGCGCCGACTACTCCGAGGCGAGGGCCGGCGTGGCGACCAGCCGCACCCCCTGCGGCCCGTACGTCTACCGCGGCAGCTTCCGGCCGTTGGGCAACGTCAGCCGTGACCTGGGCCTGTTCCAGGAATCCGACGGCACCGCCTACCTGCTGACGGAGGACCGCAACAGCGGCGGTCTGCGGATCGACCGGCTCTCCGCCGACTACCTCTCGGTGGACAGCTCGGTCGCGCTCCTGGGCGGTGGCAGCATCGAGGCCCCGGCCATGGCGAAGGTGGGCGGCATCTACTACCTGATGGGCTCCCACCTGTCGGGCTGGTACCTCAACGACAACGTCTACGCCACCGCCACCTCCCCGAGCGGACCATGGTCGCCCTGGAAGGACGTGGCCGCCCCCGGCACCAACACGTACGGGAGCCAGACCGCCAACATCATCACCGTCCAGGGCTCCTCGGGCAGCACGTACATCTACGCGGGCGACCGCTGGGACACCGGCGACCTGGGCGCCTCTGAGCTGATCTGGCTGCCGCTGACCGTCAGGGGGAGGACGCTGAACCTCGGCCAGTACCCCACCTGGTCCCTCGACACCTCCACGGGCACCTGGTCGGTCGGCGGCGGAATACCCTCTACCGGTACCTACACCCTCACCAACCAGGCGAGTTCGATGCTGCTGGACGTGTCCGGCGCCTCCACCGCGAACGCGGGCGCGGTCATCCAGTGGCCGTCGACCGGCGGTGCCAACCAGAAGTGGAAGCTCACCAGGCTGGCGGACAACGTCTACGCCCTGACCAGCGTCAACAGCGGACTGTGCCTGGACGTTCCCGGCTACTCGACCGCCACCGGCGTCCAGGTGCAGCAGTGGACCTGCAACGGCGGCACCAACCAGCAGTGGGCACTGGACCTCACCGGCAGCCTCACCGGCAGCACGTACGCGCTGGTCAACGCCGCCAGCGGCCTGACCCTGGGCACCGGCGGCTCGACCACGCAGGGAGCGGCGGTGGACCAGGAGACCGGCGGCAGTTCGAGCGCGGCCGGCGAGAGCTGGACCCTGTCCTGACCGGCTGACGGCGACGGGCCCGGCCGCCACCCGTTCGACGGGCGGCGGCCGGCGCCGTTCGTCCGGTCAGACGCACCAGAAGAGGAACTGCTTGCAGTCCGGGGTCGCCGTTGCCGTGGGGGTGGCCGGGCTGGGGGAGTGCCGGGTGGGCTGCGCCGCGGAGGGCGCCGCGGGCTGCGGAGCGGACGGCTCGGCCGGGGCGGCCGAGCGCGACGGCGCGGCGGTCGTCCGCGACGCGCTGGGTCGGGCACCGGCGGCCGACGGCTGCGCCGTGGGGCTCGCCGTACTCGGCGCGGCCGACGCCGCCGGGGGAACGCTCGCGGGCCCCGAGGCGGAGGGCCTGGCCGTCGTCGTGGATGCCGCGGCACTGTCCGACGGGAGCGGGACCGTCGCGCCGTCGCTCTGGCCGAAGGCCACCACGGCGGTGGCCAGTCCGCCCGCCGCCACACCGAGCGCGGCCAGGGTGAGCCGGGCTCCGCGCCGCCGGGTCCTTCGCCGCCGGGCCGTCCGGGGGGCGGGAGCCGCGGCGGGCGGGTCCGTGACCGGGCGTCCGGGCTCCTCCTGCGGGAGCGCCTCGCTCGGCCGCCCACAGCCGGGGCAGGAGAGCGCGCCGTTGAGATGCCGTTGGCAGAACGTGCAGTAGCTCATTCGATCTTCCGTAGGTGCCCGCATGCCGTGACGGGTGATCTGTGGAGCCTACGCAGAGCCGTCCCGCTCGCGACACCGGCCCGGCGCGAGGCTTCTGCGGAGATCACGTGTAGTTCGGGTGAGCACGAACCGGGTGGAGTGCACCGTGCTCCGCGGGGACCGGTGCCCGCTCGCCGGCGAGCACGGCCTCGGCGCGACGACTCGCCCTCGGCGGTCCAGATGCGGCCCGGGTTGTACTTGGTGGTGACCAGGCGGTGAAGGGGGTCGAGCGGGGTGGTGGCCAGGGCGCCGAGGTAGGCGTCGCCCAGGCCGAGCCTGAGGTACTGGGCGGCGAACACGGCCCGCCGACGTCCTCCACGCTGTCCAGGCCGTTGATGCGGCGGATGAACTCCAGGTTCGACGGGTTCCAGGGCGCGTCGTCGCGGACCGAGGCCGTGTAGCGGTCGATGGCCTCTTGGACGGTGGGGTCGTCCCAGGAGAGCGGGAGATGGACCTCCCGGCTGGGCACGGTCAGGTCGGCGGTCGCGGGGAGTGCTCCTCCGCCTCCTGGAGCAGACCGAGGAGGGTGCGCAGGAGGAGTGCGTCGGGATCGGTGTGCAGGTGCAGGGAGCGCACGCCCGGGGTGATGTCGACGAGTCCCGCCGGGCGCGGTGCGGGCAGGTGCTGGGCGAGGGCGTGGACGCGCATGCGCAGTGACAGGTCGAGGCTCATCGGACCGTACTCGACCAGGAGGTTGTCCTCGGCGCCGCGCCGGTGCGTCACCTCGGGGGCGGTGTCGGTGGCCGGGCGGCGGGCGAGGACGCCGCCGTCGTCGTCCGGCCGGGCGTTCGTGGGGAGGGCGAGCAGGGCGGGGGTGCGGCGCAGGGCGTCGGCATCCAGCGCAGTGCGCACGCCCTCGGGCTGCGCACGGTGGCGGTGTACTCCGACGCCGACCGCAACGCCCCGCACGTCCGGATGGCCGACGAAGCCGTACGACTCGGCCCGGCACCCGCCGGCGGCGGCGAAGGAGGCGTTCTCGGAGAGGAACCCGTAGCCGGGGTGGGCCGCTCCCGTACCGGTGGCCCGGGCGGCCTCCAGCAGCAGGTCGGCGCGCAGGTAGCTGTCCGCAGGGTGATCAGGTCGAGGTCGATGTTGTAGCGGGCGCCGTAGTGGGCGAGCGGGAAGCCGGTGACGAAGATGACCACGGCCGCCACGGCGATCGCCAGGAGCGCGTTACCGGTGCCGTGGGCCAGGCCGATGCCGGCGCCGATGGAGAAGTCGGCCATGTAGGCGATGCCGCCGAGCGCGGTGGTCGCCACCACCATCGGGGTCCGGCGACGGTAACTGCGGGGCGCGAAGCGGAGGGTGTAGTCCTCCAGGGTCTCCTTCGTCGCCTGGCTCTTCTCGGCGGCGGTGTCGCGTGGTCGTCGTCAGGTGTGACTCGGTGGTGCTCATGGCCAGCCCTTCCGGGGTGCGGTGGTGTGGGGCGGGGGTGCTGGGTGCGGGTGCGATGAGAGGTGGGGATTCAGAGGCGGTCGGCGTGCACGGCCATCTGGGACATGGCGCGCTGGGCGCGTTCCAGCACCACGGCCACCGAGTCGCCGACGGGGGCGTGCAGGGCCCGGTAGCCCTCGTCGAGGCGCCCGTCGCGACCGGGTCAGCTACCGGCACCCCGGAACCGACCGGTTCGCCCCGGAGGACGTGAGCCTCACCATCCCGGCCGGGACGGTCGTCGCCGTGGTCGGCGAGTACGGCTCCGGCAAGACCACGTTGGTCAAGCTGCTCAACCGGTTCTACCGGCCGGACTCGGGCCGGATCACCGTCGACGGGGTGGACCTCTCCGAGGGGCAGTGGCAGAAGACCGCCCTGGCGCGGGCGACCACGCGCCGCGAGCCGCTGCTGTTCGGGCTGGACGAGCCCACCGCCTCCCTGGACGTGCCCAGCGAACAGGAGGTCTTCCAGCGCCAGATGGCCCGGGCCCGCGAACTCGCCGCACGCACCGGGGCGATCACTGTGATCCTCTCGCACCGGTTCTCGACCGTCACCGGTGCCGACCTCATCCTGGTGCTCGACCGGGGACGCCTTGAAGAGATCGGCTCGCACCAGGAACTTCTGGCCCGGCAGGGGCGCTACGCCGAGCTCTACGGAATCCAGGCGACGGCCTACGCCGAATCCTGAGCGGCCCCCTTCGGCCGCTCGTCGCCGCGATACATGGGATGTGTCCACGGGTGAACCGGCCTCCGACGTGGGGGCGTGAGGCTGGGAGGTGGCGAACTGCCTGTTCACTTACGCCAGTCGACAAAGGAGTGTGATCGGATGCCTTCCGAGACATGGGATCACCTGCTACGTTGGCGGCGTGTCCCTGACTGACAAAGCCATCGCCCGCATCCGCCAGATGATCCGCGACGGCGAGCTGCCCCCGGGGTCGAAGCTGCCCCCGGAGCAGCAGCTGGCGGCGGAGCTCGGCCTGTCCCGGAACCTGATGCGCGAGGCGGTCAAGGCGCTGGTCGTCGCCCGGGTCCTGGAGATCCGACGCGGCGACGGCACCTACGTGACCAGCCTGGCCCCCGGCCTGCTGCTGGAAGGCCTCGGGGGCGCGGTCGAGCTGCTCCAGGGGGACACCGTCCTGGAACTCACCGAGGTGCGCAGGCTCTTCGAGCCGGTCGCCACCGCGCTGGCCGCCACCCGCATCACCGACGAGGACCTCGCCGAGGTGGAACGGCACCTGTCGGCCATGCGGGACGCCCAGGACGACGTGGAACTGCTGCTCCAGCACGACGCGGCCTTCCACCGCGCGGTGGTCCGCGCCACCCGCAACGAGACGCTGGCCACGCTGCTGGAGCACATCTCCGGGCGCACCCTCAGCGCCCGGGCCTGGCGGGGCCTGGCCGACGCGGACGCGGCCGGGCGGACCATCGCCGAGCACGAGGCGATCCACCAGGCCCTCGTCGCCCGCGACCCGAACCTCGCCCAGGCCGCCGCACTGATGCACGTCAACACCACCGAACGCTGGTTGCGCGACCACCTGGCCGAGGGGGAGCGGATCCCCGCCGCCCCGCGGCCGCAGCCGGACCACCCCCGTACCACCTGACCTGCCGTCCATCACTGGCCGAGGAGCGATCGCGGGTGAGAGTCGACGCGCACCACCACGTCTGGGAGTCGGGCCGACGCCCGCAGACCTGGCTCGACGAACCGGAGTCGGCGGCCATCCGGCGTGACTAATGCATGGACACCTATGCACACTGAAACGGCCTCAGTCGCCAGCAGTTCACAACCCCGCTGCGCTCGTGATCCGCTGGATCGACCCGGCGGACGGCGTGGCCGGGGCCGGCTTCGGCGCGACGCCCGTCATCGACGGCTTCGCCTCCGCCCGGCTCGACCACGAGCGGTGTCCTGCGACCGAGGAGCCCTGACGTGCCGACACCCCCGTCCGAGCGGCGTTCGCCACGGGAACGCCAGTACCGCCCCCTGACCGCCTTCTTCCGGCCCGTACGGACCCACGACGGGCATCGCACCGCCCACGAAGGGACGGACACCGTGCTGACGGACACCCAGCAGCCCGCTGCGGAAACCCTCTGGTTCCGCCGCCCCGCCGACGGCTTCCTGGAGGCGCTGCCGCTCGGCAACGGCCGCCTCGGCGCCATGACGTACGGGGGCGTGCACACCGAGCGGATCGAGCTCAACGCGGACACCCTGTGGTCCGGCGGGCCCGGCCCCCGGGACCGGGCGGGCGCCGCCGACCACCTGCCCGCCCTGCGCGAGGCGGTGCTGCGCCGCCGCGACCACGCCGCCGCCCACGCGATCGCCGCCGCCCACTTCGCCGGCCCCGACGCGGAGGCGTACCAGCCGCTGGCCACCCTCCTGCTCACCTTCCCGTCCTGCGGCGACGGCGATGCCGCCGCCTACCGCCGCACCCTGGACCTCGACGCGGCCGTGCACACGGTGTCGTTCACGGCGGGCGGGGTGCGGTACCGGCGCGAGAGCTTCGTCTCCGCCCCCGCAGGCGTACTGGCCGTCCGGCTCAGCGCGGACACGCCCGGCGCCCTCTCCTTCCACGCGAGCTTCACGACGCCCCACCCGGCCGCGGCCCCGGCCGCCGAACCCTACAGCGCCACCGTGTCGGTCCACGGACGTGCTCCGGTCCGCGTCGCGTCCTGGCACGGCGGGTCGACGGCGTACCGGGAGGACGAGGGCACGGGATTCGCGGCCGCCGTCAGGGTGCGCGCGGTGAACGGGAGCGTCGGCTCCGGCGACGACGGGATCGAGGTCACCGGTGCCGACGAGGCGGTGCTGCTGGTCGCCGTCGGCACCGGGTACCGCGACTGGCGGCGCCGGCCGGACGGCCCCGAGGCGGCGCTCGCCGAGGCCCACCGATGGCTGGACCAGGCCGGGACAGAGGAATTCGACCGGCTGCGCGCCGCCCACACGGCCGACCACCAGCGACTCTTCCGGGCAGCCGAACTCCGGCTCCACGACCGGGCGCCCCGGGCGGCAGCGGGGCTCGCGACCGACGAGCGCCTCGCCGCCGCGAACGCGGGCGGCGCGGACCCCGGGCTCGTGGCCCTGCTCTTCGCCTACGGCCGCTACCTGCTGATCGCCTCCTCGCGGCCCGGCACCCAGCCCGCCAACCTCCAGGGCATCTGGAACAACGACGTCACCCCGCCGTGGAACTCCGACTGGACGTCGAACATCAACCTCCAGATGAACTACTGGCCCGCCGAGACCACCGGCCTGGGCGAGTGCCACGGGCCGCTGTTCGATCTCGTCGCCGACCTCGCCCGGGCCGGGCGCTCCACCGCGCGGGCCTACTACGACGCGCCGGGCTGGTGCTGCCACCACAACGTCGACCTCTGGCGCGCCACCAACCCCGTACAGGGGGACCCGGTCTGGGCCCACTGGCCCATGGCCGGCCCGTGGCTGGCCGCCCACCTGTGGGACCACCACCTGTTCCACGGCGACCGCGCCTTCCTCGCCGACCGCGCCTACCCGGTCATGCGCGAGGCCGCCCGGTTCCTCGCCCACCTGCTGGTCAAGGATGCCGACGGCACACTGGTGACCTGCCCGTCCACCTCGCCCGAGCACCACTTCCGGCTCGCCGACGGGACCCTGAGCGCCGTCGACGCGGGCTGCACCATGGACTACTGGCTCGCCGCCGAACTCCTCGACAACACCGTCACGGCCGCCCGCGAGCTGGGCGTCGACCACGAACTGGCGGCGGAACTGGCCCGCCTCCGCGCCCGGCTGCGGCCCCCGGCCCTCGCCGGCGACGGGCGCCTGCTGGAATGGCGGGACGACCTCCCCGAGGAGGACCCCGGCCACCGCCACCTCTCCCACCTCTACGGCCTCTACCCGGGCAGCGCCGTCGACCCGCTCGGCGACGACACCCTCCTCGACCCGGCCCGCCGCGCCCTGGACCGCCGCCTGCAACACGGCGGGGGTGGCACCGGCTGGAGCCTCGCCTGGGTCGCCGCGCTCGCCGCCCGCCTCGGCGACGGCGCCCTCACCGGGCAGGCCGTCGAGCGCCTGCTCGCCACGTCGATCGCCCCCAACCTGTTCGACCTGCACCCGCCCCGGCTCTTCCAGATCGACGGCAACCTCGGTATCACCGCGGCCATCGCCGAGTCGCTGCTGCAGAGCCACAACGGCGTCCTGCGGCTGCTGCCCGCACTGCCGCCGTCCTGGCCGGACGGCGACGTCCGCGGCCTGCGTGCCCGGGGCGGGCTCACGGTCGGCCTGAGCTGGCGCCGGGGTGTGCTGACCGGAGCGGAACTGCGGGCCGCCCGGGACGTCACGGTCGACCTGCACCTGCCCGACCGGACGGGCCTTCCCGTCGTGACCGATGAGCAGGGCAACCTGGCTGCGGTGGCTGCGGTGACCACGGCTCCGGACGACGGGCGACGGCTGCGGCTGCGGCTGGCGGCCGGTAGCTGCCACCGGCTCGCCTACCCGGGACCGGACGTCGGCCACTGACCGTTCTTGGCGTTGTCGGCCAGTGTTGGCCGAACCGCCGCAGACCGGGCCGGTGATGGCCTGGTGACCTCGCGAACGGTCTTCGAGGTCGGGGAGCAGCGCGAGTTGGCCACCGCGGCGCCGTGGTGCCGGGTGACCGTGTGGGTGGTGGTTTGGAGGCTCAGCGGGGTCTTCCGGTCGGCGACCCGGGGCGCGGTGGCCGGTGGAGTGTTGACAGCGTGGCTAGGTTTGGATCATGAGCGAACGCGGGGCGGACGGCAGTGCAGGGGATGCGGACTACGGCACGATAGGCGGTGGGTACGCCACCTACCGGCAGCCGGACGCAAGGATCGAGCAGGCGATCACCGCCGCCTTGGGTGGGGCGCGCACGGTGGTCAATGTCGGGGCCGGGGCGGGGTCATACGAGTCGGCGGCGCTGGAGGTGACGGCGGTTGAGCCGTCGGCGTCGATGCGTGCCCAGCGCCCCGCGCACCTGTCGGCCGCCGTTGATGCCGCGGCCGAGAACCTGCCGTTCCGCGATGATGCGTTCGACGCGGCGATGACCACCTTCAGCGTGCACCAGTGGAGCGACTTCAAGGCAGGGCTGCGCGAGATGCGCCGGGTGGCACGCGGCCCGGTCGTCGTGCTGACCTGTGACCCTGATCTCGTTCGGGACTTCTGGCTGTACGAGTACGCGCCGGAGGTGCTGGACACGGAGGCGCGCCGGTATCCGGTGATCGCGGAGCTGGCCGAGGTTCTCGGCGGACGCACGACGGTGACCCGGGTGCCGATACCCGTTGATTGCACCGACGGCTTCAACGAGGCGTACTACGCGCGCCCCGAGATGCTGCTCGACCCCGGTGCTCGACAGGCGTGCTCGGCGTGGAGCTTCGTCGACGAGCAGTCGCGCGAACGATTCGCCGCGAATTTGCGGGGCGACCTGGACAGCGGAGCATGGGACGCCCGGTTCGGCGCCCTACGGCAACAGCCCTTTTACGAGGGCTCGTTGGTTGTGATCCGGTCCGTTCCGGCCTGATACCCGCGTCGCAGCTCCGCTCGCGTCGTGACGTGAGAAGGGCCGCACGGGTTGGGTGAGTTGTGACTCCTGCCTGGGCTCGTGCGGCCTGCTCCCACCAGTCCTGTCAGTCCTGCGCGGCGGGTGACTGAGCCTGTGCTTCGATCACCAGCGCGTGGCCGGGGCGGTTGGCCAGACCCGGGGCGGCCAGGCCGACCTGGGCCAGGTACCGCCCGGTCAGGGTGAGCGGGGACGTCCGCCGTGCCCAGGCGGGCCAGGTCTCCTCGGGGGACGAGAGTTCGGGGCGCACCCGCAGGGCGTAGCGGGTCGCGGGCTCCAGCCCCTGGAGGCGGACGGGCGCGCCGTTCTCGGCGACGGAGGTGTCCAGCTGGACGTAGGCGAAGACGGCGTGGGTCCGGTCCCGGGAGACGACGCCGTGGACCCAGGCGGCCGGGTCGGGGTGATCAGTGCGGACGACGTCGCCGCCGTGCAGCAGCGGCCGCAGTTGCTTGTAGGCCCCGACCCACGCGGTCAAGGCGGTCAGGTCCTCCTGCGGCCAACCGGAGATGTCGGATTCGATGCCGGCGTGGCCGAACAGGGCGGTGGCGCAGCGGAAGGCGAGTGCGGTGTCGCGGTGGCTGATGTGGGCGGGGGCGGAGCCGACGTGGGAGCCGATCAGCTCGTAGGGCAGCAGCAGGCTGGTCCAGCGCTGGATGGCCTGGCGCTCGATCGGGTCGATGTTGTCCGATCCCCAGATCCGGTCGGTGCGCTCGAGGATGCCGAGGTCGGCGCGGGCCCCGCCGGAGGAGCAGGACTCGATCTCCAGCCCGGGACGGCGGCCCCGCAGTTCGTCCAGGAGCCGGTAGACCGCCGTCGTCTGCGCGTGCACGCCGGGTCGGCCGGCGTGGACGGCATCGGCGAGGTCGCGGTTGTGGTCCCACTTGATGTAGTCGATGCCCAGGTCCCCGACGAGGGTGCTGATCCGCTCCAGCAGGTAGGCGTAGGCGTCGGGATGCGCGACGTCCAGGACGTGCTGGCTGCGCTGCTCGAACGGGAGGCGTTCGGGGTCGGCGAGGAACCAGTCGGGGTGGGCGCGGGCCAGGTCGGAGTCGGGGTTGACCATCTCGGGCTCGAACCAGAGGCCGAACTGCATGCCGAGGCCGTGGACGTGGTCGGCGAGCGGGCGCAGTCCGTCGGGCCACACCTTCTCGTCGACGTACCAGTCGCCGAGGCCGGCCCGGTCGTGGCGGCGGTGGCGGAACCAGCCGTCGTCCACGACGAACCGTTCCACGCCGACCGCCGCCGCGGTCTGCGCGAATGCGCGCAACCGCTCGGGGTCGTGGTCGAAGTAGACCGCCTCCCAGATGTTCAGGGTGACCGGCCGGGCGCTGGTCGGGTGCTGCGGCCGGGCCCGGAGCATCTCGTGGAATCCTCGGCTGATCCCGTCCAGACCCGTGCCGGAGGTCGCGAAGTACACCCACGGGGTCCGGTAGGACTCGCCCTCCGTCAGCCGGATCTCGCCCGCGTCCAGCAGTTCGCCGGCGCCGAGGACCGTCGTCCCGTCGGCCAGCCGCTCCGCGTACTGGACGTGGTTGCCGCTCCAGGCGGGGTGCACGCCCCAGACCTCGCCGTGCCGGAAGCCGAAGCCCTCGGTGCCGGCGAGCAGCAGCCCGGCGTCGAAGCCGGTGCGGCCGCGGCGGCTCTCCCTGGACCAGACGCCGTGCCGCAGCGGGGAGCGCTGCGGGGAGCGCTCACGGGCCCAGCGGCCGGCGAAGTCCAGCAGTTGCGCGGCGTGGGCGGGGACGGGCAGCACGCACGCCAGCACGTCCAGGGTGTAGGTGTCCGTCGCCGTGTTGGTCAGGGTGTGCCGCAGCCGCACCACGCCCTGCTCCGTCATCTGCAGCTCGGTGTCCAGCGCGAGCCCCGCGCCGGGGTCCAGGGCCCGCACGTGGACGGTGCCGCCCCGGCCGTCCCGGGCGTGTACGGCGACCGGTTCGGCGAGTTCGAACCGCAGGGGGCGGACCCGGCCGTCGCGGTGCCCGGCCAGCGCCGGACGTCCGAACCAGCCCCAGCCCCGCCCCTGGGAGGGCATCAGGCTCCCGGCCTGGTGGCGTGAGGTCCGGCCCATGGCGTCGAGCACCTGCGCGGCGTCACCGGCGCGGAGGCCGGGATCGACGCCCCAGTGCAGCACCCGGGGCAGTTCGGGGCCGGTGGTGTCGAGCGCGAGGGCCGCGTCACCGGCCGACAGCACGACGAGGTTCGCCTCAGTCATTTCGTCCTCGTTCAGGGGGTGTGCGGTCACGGTAGCGGTCAACGAGCCGTGTCGTGCCGTGCCCGTACTGGGTTGTCCGTCTTTTGGCCCTTGCTATGTGAACGCTAACAGTATGCTTCTGTCCGGTGCGTTGACCCAGCGTCGGTTCCCCGCGCGGGCAGGTCGATTCCAGGCCTGACCGGCAGAGTGCACTCGTAGGGATAGCACGTCCGCCGTTGCGCAAGGGCTTGTTCCCTCTGGGACGGAGTTGGCCTTGGTCTCGGCCTCGGTCAGCTCTCAGTCGCCGCCGCACGCACAGAGGTTGCCACGATCGGGAAATGTTCTTCGGACGCCTGGAGACCGCCACGGCGAGGGGGCGCCCGCCACTGACTTCGGGCAGTGATCTTCCCTCCGTCGGCGGCCCCGGTCTGTCGGGCGGGTGACCGATCGGCTTTGAGGATCCCATTGCCGATTCCTCGCCGGATTCTTCCCGCCCAGGGGTTTCGGCGGCCCGCCCATCCCTCTTTTCGCGCTACCCGTTGACTGAGGCCCGTCACCGCTGCTTTTCTTCGGTTCACGCCCCCTGCCGAAGCCCCCGGGCCGGCGGCCGGCGCTGGTACCGCTGCTCCACCATCGCTTGGTGCTCAGTTCGCTGACGCGGCGTCGGTCATTGCGCGTCAGCCCCCCACAGCACTACCGGCTAGCACGGGCCGCCCCCGATTCTACGCGCCTCTCGCCCGTGTGATCGCCGTACCCCGTCATGCCACGAGCCGTCATCCGGGCCGACCGGCGCCGGAGACGGCGGGAGAGAGGATCCCCCACACATGGGCGTTCCCCGTAGCCGTGCGAGCAGAAGGCTGGCCCTGGCCGCCGTCGCCTCGCTGTCCCTCGTCACCGCCGCGCTGACAACCGGCGGCGCCGCCCAGGCGGCGGACCAGCCGGTGTCGTCGCAGAACGGCACCGTGACCAACCCGTACAGCCCCGCCTACCAGCACCCCTACCGGCACGGCGCGGTGCCCACCATCGCGCAGAACGAGAAGATCAAGCAGTGGGCCGCCACCCATCAGGAGACCAGCGCCGATGCGGCCACCGGCCCCCAGACCCTCTCCTACGGCGGAGGGATCGACGGCATCGGTGTCCAGAGCGGCCACTCCAAGGTCTACCTGGTCTTCTACGGCAACCAGTGGGGGACCCAGAGCACGGACGCCAACGGGAACGCGAAGTTCTCCGGGGACTCGGCCGGTGCGGCGGGCGCCGCCCAGCAGATGTTCAAGGGCATCGGCACCGGCAACGAGCTGTGGTCCGCGGACCTGACGCAATGGTGCGACGGGCCCAACGTGGCCGTGGGCGCCACCAGTTGCCCCTCGAACGCGAACTTCATCCCGTACCAGGCCGGCGGGGTGCTGGCCGGCGTGTGGTACGACAACGCGGCGGCGTCGCCGAGCGCGGCCACCGGGCACCAGCTCGGCCAGGAAGCCGTCAACGCGGCGGCGCACTTCGGCAACACCACGGCGGCGGCCAACCGGGACGCCTACTACGTGATCATGTCGCCGCACGGCACCAACCCCGACAACTACCAGGGCCAGTACTGCGCCTGGCACGACTACAACGGTGACACCACGCTCACCGGCGGCGCGGTGACCTCCCCGTACGGCGACGTCGCGTTCAGCAACCAGCCCTACAACATCGACTCGGGCTCCGGCTGCGGCGTCGGCTTCGTCAACTCGCCCGGCACGCTGGACGGTTTCACGATGACCCTCGGCCACGAGTGGCACGAGATGATGTCCGACCAGAACCCGGCCGGCGGCTGGACCAACCACGTGTCGGGCAGCTCGTACAACGGCCAGGAGAACTCCGACGAGTGCGCCTGGCTGTCCCCGGGCACCACGGGCGGCGCGGCCAACATCACCTTCGGCAGCTTCGGCACCTGGGCCGAGCAGGCCAGCTGGTCGAACGACACCAACTCCTGCGCGATCTCCCACCCGATCGTGGGCGGCGGCTCGACGGGCAACACGGTGACGGTCACCAACCCCGGCAACCAGACCACCGCGCAGGGCGCCTCGGTCAGCCTGCAGATCCAGGCCAGTGACTCGGCCTCCGGCCAGAGCTACACCTACTCGGCCACCGGCCTGCCGACCGGTCTGTCCATCAACTCCGCGACCGGCCTGATCACCGGCACCGCCACCACCGCCGGCAGCTACAACGTCACCGCCACCGCCAAGGACACCACCGGAGCCACCGGCTCCACCAGCTTCGGCTGGACGGTCAGCGGCAGCGGCGGCTCCTGCACCCCGGCCCAGCTGCTCGGCAACCCCGGCTTCGAGACCGGCTCCGCCGCGCCGTGGACCGCGACCAGCGGCGTCATCGACAACTCGTCGTCCGAGCCCGCCCACAGCGGCTCCTGGAAGGCCTGGCTGGACGGGTACGGCACCTCGCACACCGACACCCTCTCCCAGGCCGTCACCATCCCGACGGGCTGCAAGGCCACCCTCAGCTACTGGCTGCACATCGACACGGCCGAAACCACCACCACGGCCCAGTACGACAAGCTCACCGTGACCGTCAACGGCACCACGGTGGCCACCTACTCCAACCTCGACCACAACACCGGCTACGCCCAGAAGACGGTCGACCTGTCGGCCTACGCCGGGCAGAGCGTCACCCTCAAGTTCACCGGGGTGGAGGACTCCTCCCTCCAGACCAGCTTCGTGATCGACGACACCGCGATCCAGACCAGCTGACCCCGGTCCGCGTCCCGGCGCCGGGCCCGGCGGCTCCCAGCCGCCGGGCCCATCCCGCAGCGGCGGATTCCCGCACCGCCTCGCCCCGGGCAGCAGACTCACCGGTTCCACCCCCACGCCCCCGTTCCCGGTACCTGCCGGGAACGGGGGCGTCGAACCGTACCCAGGCTCGTCAGATCTGCTCAAGCAAACTGTCGCTGTGTGCGCAGCCCTTCGCGGCGGTGATGCCTCGTGGCACCACCGCCGCGCACGTCCGGTCGCGTCACGGGTGATGGTCCGGCGGGGGCGGCAGGGTGTCGGCGCCCGGTGCGGTCTCCGGCCAGACCAGCAGGACGGGGCAGGGGGCGTGGTCGACGACGAAGCGGGTGGCGGGGCCGAGGCTGTGCGGCCCCAGGCGGGTGCGGTCGCCGTCGCGGGCGAGGACCAGCAGCCCGGCCCCCTCCGCCGCCGCGACGACCTCGCGCTCGGTGCGCCCGGTGCGCTCCAGCCGGGTGCAGGGCCGTCCGAGCCGGTCCGCCGCGGCGTCGAGCAACTGCCGTGCGGAGGCGGTGGCCAGCTCCTCCACCCGGTCGCCGGGGTCGCGCTCGCGGTGGCCGCGCCCCAGCAGACCGGCGAACGCCCCGTGCGCGAGGCCGGGGACGTCCTGGCCGCTGACGTGCAGCAGGACGATCTGCGCGTCCTGCGGCGCATGGGCGCGGGCGGCGTCCACGCAGGCGGGCCAGGTGCCCTCGGTGATCCAGACGACTACCGTCACAACGGTCAGCCTCCTCACGCTCCGATGATCTGCAGGGACCCCCACAGTGCCACCACGGCCAGCACCAGCGCAGCGGGCACGACGAGCAGCCCGAGCCGGGTGAACTCACCCAGGCCGACGTCGGTGTCGTGCTCACGCACGATCCGCCGCCACAGCAGGGTGGCCAGCGAGCCGGCGTAGGTGAGGTTGGGGCCGATGTTCACCCCGAGCAGCACCGCCAGAACGGCACCCGAACCGGACGGGACGGCCAGCGGGAGCAGGACGAGGGTGGCTGGCAGGTTGTTGATGACGTTCGCCAGGACGGCCGCCAGCGCTGCGACGCCGAGCAGCGCCGGCAGCGAGGTCCCGTGCGGGACGAGGTGCCCGAGCGCGGAGGCCAGCCCGTTGTCGACCACCGCCCGCACCACGACGCCGAGCGCGAGGACGAAGGCCAGGAACGGCACGGCGGCCGAGCGCACGACCGCCGCCGGGGTGGTACGGCGCTGGACGAGCGCCCGGACGGCGAGCACCAGGGCGCCCGCCAGCGCCGCCCAGGCCGGATCGATCCCGACCACGGAGGTCAGGACGAACCCGGCGAGCGTGCCCGCCACCGTGACGAGGGCGAACAGCGGCGTCTCCGGCGCCCGCGCCCCGGCCGGAGCCGGGGCACCCGCGTCCAGGTCGGCGGCGAAGAACCGGCGCAACACCACGTACTCCACCGCGATGGCCGCCAGCCACGGCAGCACCATCAGCGCCGCGAACCGGGTGAAGCTCAGCCCGCTGGCGGCGAAGGCCAGCAGGTTCGTCAGGTTGGAGACCGGCAGCAGCAGCGAGGCGGTGTTCGACAGATGCGTACAGGCGTAGAGGTGCGGCTTCGGGCGGGCACCCAGCCGGGCCGCCGTGGCGAACACCACCGGTGTCAGCAGCACCACGGTGGCGTCCAGACTCAGCACCGCCGTGATCACCGACGCGACCGCGAACACCTGCACCAGCAGCCGCCGCGCACTCCCCGCCGAGGTACGGGCCATCCACGCCCCGCAGGCCTGGAACAGGCCCTCGTCGTCGCACAGCTGCGCCAGCACCAGCACGGCCGCCAGGAACCCGATCACCGGCCCCAGCCGCTGCGCCTCGGCGACGGCGTGCCCGGCCGGGATCGCGCCGGTGGCGACCACCAGCCCCGCCGCCGGAACGGCGACCACCGCCTCCGGCCACCCCCACGGCCGCACCACCGCGCAGACCAGCACCAGCACCAGCAACCCGACGGACAGCGCCTCGGCGAACGACGTACTCAGGGCCTTGCTCCTCGTGGCTGGTGGTGACGGCAGCTCCTATCGAACCAGAGAGCCCCGACCGGCGCCCGGCCGCCCACCCGGACGTCGGCCAACCGGACAGCGAGCCGCTCGCGATCAACCGGCCCCGTCCGCTCCCAAGAGCCTCCTCCCGCAGGGCGACTCCGAAGGGCCAGAACCTTCGTCTTCCACGCAGCACCGCCTCACGAAGCTCTACCTGCATCGAGCCCCCTTCGGCGTTCGTGACACACCCACTCGTAGAACCTCATGTCGAGCGCAACGCCCGGCCGCTGACGGGTGCCGGGTCTGCGTGACGTGGATAGGCGCGAACGGTGCCGGCTACGTCAGCGGCAGGGCGTACACCGTGGCGCCGTGTTGGGCGATCAGCCGTTGTCCGTCGGTGGTCAGCAGCCAGTCGTGCGAGGAGTCGGATCCGGTGCGGAAGGTCCACCGGATCCGGCCCGTGGCGGTGTCGATCGCGTAGAGCCCGCTGGCGCCGGTCGGAACGACGAGCGTGCGGGCGACCACCTGGGCCTGCACGGGGGCGACCGTGCCATCCGGGAGCCCGCAACTCCACAGCTTCTCACCGCTGCCCGCGCGGAACGCGTGGACGTCGGTGTCGGCCGCGGTCGCGTAGACCACCCCGTCGGCGACGGTCGGCGGGGTGTAGGCGCTCTGCCTGTCCGCCGGTGGCTCGACGGACCAGAGTTGCTTGCCGTCGGCGAGCCGCAGGGCCTGCAGCCCGCGCTGTCGGTACGCGCAGTAGACCCGCTCCCCGTCGCAGCACATCGGGTGGCCGAGCGGGGCCCCCGTGCTCACCGACCACACCTCGCGGCCGTCGGCGGTGCTGCGGCAGACCAGGTTCCCCTTGTCGTCGCCGTAGAGCACGTGGTCGGGCGCCATCAGCGAGCTCACGCCCGGTTCGGGCGCCGTCCGCCGCTCCGAGAACCAGGACACCGCCCCCGTCTCCGGGCTGAAACCGGCCACCCCGCGCAGGTCGGCGCCGCGGTCGGCCAGCGTGTAGACGCCGTGGTCGTCGGCGCCGAGCAGCTGGGTCGGCGCGGTCGCGGTGGCGGTGTACCTCCAGCGCTGTGCCCCCGACTTCAGGTCGTGGCCGACCAGGTCCCCGGCGACGGTGAAGAACGCGGTTCCGTGAGCCGCGGCCAGTTGGTACGTGCTCGCGTCCCGGATCCGCCACCGTTCCTTGCCTGAGGCGCTGTCCAGCGCGAACACCGAGTCGCCGCCGAGCAGCACCGTGCCATCGGCCACCAGCGGAGGGGCGTTGAGAGCACCGATCGCGTCGTACGTCCAGACCGGCTTCGGCGCGGCGTCCGGCCCCGGACTGCGCGACGGCGGCCGGGAGTCCGTGTCGTCGGGGGAATTCGGGCCGGATGTGGCGGAGCCGGTCGCCCCACCACTCCGGTCGGTCAGCCGCCAGGCTGCCGCCCCGCCGGCCACGACGGCGGCCAGCGCTGCGGCGCCGCCCAACAGGACGGCCCGGCGGGGCCGTCCTTCCGACTGCGCTGCGGCGGTGGCCACGGCGCCGGGCCGCTGACCGGGCCTCGGGGTCTCCAGTTCGAGTACGGCGGCCGACTGTACAGCGATCGCCGTTGCGACGGGCGCGGGCAGCCAGTCGACCGCCGCCCCGGCCGACAGGCGCTCCTGTAGTTCGACGAGTGCGGGTCGCCGCTCCGGCTCCTTGGCCAGACAGTGCTCGACGAGCGGCCGCAGACCGTCCGGAACGTCGGCCAGGTCGGGCCGCTCGTGGACCACCTTGTACAGCTGCACGGCCGGACCGGAGTCGCTGTCGAACGGGCCCCGACCGGTCGTGGCGAACACCAGCACCGAACCCAGTGAGAACACGTCCGACGCCGGGCCCACCACCTGACCGTTGGCCTGCTCGGGTGACATGAAGCCGGGTGTGCCGATCGCGACCCCGGTACGGGTCAGGCGGTCGCCGTCGACGGCACGGGCGATGCCGAAGTCGACCACCCGCGGCCCGTCGGCGGCCAGCAGCACGTTGGAGGGCTTGAGGTCACGGTGGACCAGCCCGGCTCGGTGGACGGCGGCCAGAGCACGGGCCAGTGCGTCTCCGAGCGTGCGCACCGACGCCTCGGGCAGCGGGCCGTACCGCCGGACGGCCTGACTGAGCGAGGGTCCCGGCACGTACGCCGTGGCCAACCACGGCTGAGCGGCGTCCGGGTCCGCATCGACGACCGCCGCCGTATGCGCCCCGTCCACCCGCCGCGCAGCCGCCACCTCCCGCGCGAAGCGGACCCGGAACTCCTCGCCGTCCGCCAGCTCCGGGCGCACCAGCTTGACCGCGACCGTCCGACCACCCGCCGACCGGGCGAGGTACACCCGGCCCATCCCGCCCGCACCCAGCACCCCGAGCAGCCGGTAGGGGCCCACCTCCGCCGGGTCGTCCCCGGCCAGCGGCTGTATCGGCATGGTGGTTCGGCTCCCTCAGGGCTGGTCTGTTCCCGGCGGGTCAGCCCGCCGCAGCCCAGGAGTGTAGAAGAGCGATGGGGGTGCCTTGTCCCGCCCCCGCCGGATGAACGGCCGGGCGGGCCCGCCCGGGTCAGCCCGCGCTCGCGGACGGACCCCCGAAGGCTGTCCACGAGTGCACGAACGATCGGGTAGCGACAGCCTCGGCCGAAACGGTCATCTCCTTCGTCAGGTGCTACTTCCTTGATCGGGAGTTACACCGGTCTTTTGACTCTGCCGGTCCGCGAGCCTGTCGCGACGTGCCGCGGCAAAGCCAGAATCGGCACCCCGGACGACGCCCCCCGGCTCTTCCCCGGAGGCCACCCCGGACACCCCCACGCGCGCGAAGCCGTGGCCACCACCATCGCCCACCGGGAAGCCCTGACGGGCATCAACTGGGACCGGCTCGTCAAGGCCGGCTACGCCTGGGGTCGGCCCGTGGGACTGGTGAGCTCGTATGTCGAGGTGTCGCCCATTCTCCGGCGGCCGTCGGCCTCGGTCACCGTGAGTCGTCGATGGTGCTCTGCTGATCAGTCCGTGGGGACGCGCGCATCGCGACTGCTCACCGAGCGGCCTGTACATCGCTTCCGGGCGTCGGCGGAGCCATCGCCTCGCCGCAGGCTTTCGGGTAGCCATGCCGCTCGTTGCCGTCGAGCAGGTCGTTCACCGGTCCCGCTGAGCTCCGGCTCCTCCATGGCCTTCGGGATGATGCCTTCCTCCTCGGTGAGGTCGGGCCGACCCAGCCAACCCGCACGGCAAAGATCACAAGACACCCGCTGTCGGCCCGACGGATAAGGTGACGGCCGATCAAGCATCGATACCGAGGACGGCGACAGTGCAGCTCAGGACGACCATCACAGCAGACAGCGTGGCGCAGTGGTTCGGCGCCGACGATCTGATCCGGGTCCCGACCAGCGCCCTGCCCGACGATCTGGTCCACGAACCGACCCGGCGTTTCCTGAGCGAGGTCGGCCTGCCCCGCGAGGGCGGCGCGTACGTACGCCTCCACACCGACCCGGCCGTCTGGCTGCGGCCGGTCTCGGGCCGGCTGGAGCAACCGACCGCCGGCGCGGACCACCTGCTCGTCCTTGGGGAGTGTGGTGGCCATCCGCCGATCTTCGGCGACTGGCTCGTGCTGGACTCCGTGACCGGTCAAGTGTTCATCGTCGATGGGAGGTGCAGCGCGGGCAGCGAGTTGGTCACCGACCTCGTGGCGAGCGACCTGTCCGTGCTGGTCACGTTCGTGCACGAGCTGGAAGCCCTCCGCGCGACCGCCGCCGATCCCACGGCGCACGACGGCCGACGTGGCCGGGATGTGATGACCGAGGTGACCAGGGCGGTCTGCGAGCGAATGCAAGCCACCGACCCCGCGGTGTTCACGCAGTACAGTGACGCCCCGCACTGGACCGCCGTCCTGGCGGGCTACGGCCTGCTCTGGGCCGCCCGCCGCAATCACGACGCAGCCGAGTCCCTTGCCTTCGACATCACACCCGAGCTGATGGAGGACCTCGTCATGCTCCCCGTCAGCCCCGAGGACCTGCCGCCGACCCTGCGGCACGAGCCCACCCGCCGCCTGCTCACCACCGTCGGGTTGCCCACGAGCGGCTACCTGCGAGACAGCGAGGCGCGCCCGCTCGTCACCTTGCGCGACTCCGGCTCCTGGCAGGCGGACGACGATGGCGAGCCGCACTGCCCGGCCCAGCGCGACCTCATCCGCCTAGGCGCGGCCGGACAGGATTACGAGATCCTGCTGGACGGAGCCACCGGCCGTATCGAGGCGGTCGAGGGCGAGGACTTGGAGGACTGCGCCTCCGACTTGCTCCACACCGACCTGTCCGCCTTCTACCTGGCCATCTGGACTCTCACCAGGCTCGCCGAGCTGTGGGACGCCATGCAGAACGAGGACGAGGACTTCGACGACTACGAGGACGACTACAAGGACGAGTTCAAGCTCGACCCCTACAATCCGGGGCCCACCGACTGGAACGCCTTCTTCGGAAAGTTCACCCTCGAACGGATCGCCCTGGACTTGCTCGCCCAGCTCGACGCCCCGTCCGTGGCACACGACGACACCCTCTGGAACGTCTGCGCCAACGACAGCAACTACGGCTACCTCCTCGGCTGAGCCCGGCCTGGAGCGCGCCCTGCCGTCGCCTGCAACGCACGTCAGGGAGGGAAGGGGCCCTGGGCACTGGCCCGGATCACGTCATCGATGCCGACCTCCTTCCTCCGCGACCACTCGCAGCGTGCGACCTCGCGTCGCGCCTCAGAAGCGATTCCCAATGCGGATGGCACGCCTCCTCATCGAACTGTCGCGTGTGTCGACCTCGTTCGGGTGACCGATCGCTGATCGACGCATAGGGACATCGACGACCTCCTCGCGGGCGACGGCCGCGCGCCGCGCGGCCTCCGCCACCTCCGCACACAGCGAGCGTGAACACAGCGGATCCAGCCTGCCTACCCGGCGACGACTACATGCCTGAACAGTGAAGACTTGAAGCTACGTCCGCTTTGGGAATCGCTTCTGGACCCATCCCCGACCGCGCCGCTTACCAGCAGCACGTCAGCCGCCTTCTCCAGGCCATCGGCCCCAAGGCCCAGGCTGGCCTCAGCCCCAGCTGCGCTTCAAGTACCGCCTCACCCAGGCCGACCGGATGAACCGCTTCGTCGCCCTCCAACGCCTCCACCACGCCGCCCGCCGCACCCGCGAGGCCGTCGGCCGCCGCTGAGGCCGGCCACGGCCGCATACGCCCCGGTCGCGCCCGCGGACCCGCGAGCCGGTCGCCGACACGCGTCATCATCCGCCGCTACCGGCCGCGGCGGATGATGACTCCGCGGCCGGGCGGCCGACACGATGGTCAGTACGGCCGCGAGACGACCGTGGGCACAGTCATGGCTCTACTGGAAGTGAACCGTGCCGGGCGGCGGGGCCGGCAGGCAGTCCGGGCCCGATCCGTCCAGCAGACCCGCCGTGATCACGCCGTAGGCGTGGGAGGGGTCGGCCTTGGCGAGGGGGAAGCCCACCATGAGCAGCTTGCCGGCGGGGATCTTGCCGGGGCGGATGTACAGAACGGTCTTGCCGTCTTCCCCGCCGATGTCCCAGCCGTCGGCCGGCAGGCTGGTGTCGCCGGGGGAGGGGTGCGCCGAACCGGGCGGGGCCGAGCGCGGCGTTTCGCCGCGGGGCGGCTGCGGGTTCGGGGAGGTGGACGGGGACGAGGACGGGCTGGGGGACGCGGTCGGGTCGGGACCGCCCCACGGGGTGGCGCAGTCGGGGTCACCGGCCAGCACGCGGCTGTGAACGCCGATGCGGTCCAGGTCCTTCTGCAGCTTGCCCAGGTCGATCTTCCCGGCCGGGTTGACGATGGTGAGTTTGACGAGGTCGCTCCCGTCGTTCTGCAGGGTGTAGGCGGCCGCGGGCTGGCTCGGCAGCACGGTCAGGGCGACGCCTGCCACGGCGGCGGCCAGACCCGAGGCCAGACCGACCGGGACCCAGCGCACGCGGACGCCACGGCGGGGTCGGGCCGTGGCCGACTGGTCGGGGTGCGGGCTCTCCGCCCGCTGCTGGACATGGTTCTTGAGCTCGTGCATCAACCGCTCCTCGAAGCGTTCGGCGTTCATTCAGGCCTCCACAAGGGACGGGGGGGACGGAGAGGAATCGGGATTGGCGCCGGGCTGCTGGAGGGCCTTGCGAGCCCGGTGCAGCCGGACCCGGGCAGCCACGGTGCTGGTACCGAGTGCCTTGGCGGCCTCGGAGACGCTCAGACCGTCAACCGCCACCAGTTCCAGCACCTCCCGCAGTCCGCGCGGCAGCAGAGCGATGCGTTCCAGCAGCTGTCGCGAGGCGCGCTCGGCGTCGATGCGCTCCTCCAGCCGTGCGATGTCATCGCCGTCCAGCAGCCGGTGGCCGGCTATTCGGCCCTCCGCCGCCCAGATCCGCGCCGCGCGCCGTTCCTGGGACGCGGCCACGTTGCGGGCGATGCCGTGCAGCCAGGCGATCGGCGTGCCCAGCTGCGGCCGGTACCCGCCGGCGGCGGAGATCGCCGCGAGGAAGACCTCGGTGACCAGGTCGGCCGCAGCGTGCGGGTCCCGGGTCCGCCGGGTCGCGTACCGCAGCACCGCTTGCACGTGCTCCCGGTAGAAGGCCTCGAACGCCTCTGGATCCTCACCGATCCGCGCGACCAGACCGCTGTCCGGCGGTTTCCTCACATCGACTCCCTTGTCTGTCCGTCCCCCACATCTCCTCTTGGCGACGCACGACCGGAGCGTTACATCCGAACCAGAATCGACTTTGAGGCCCCGGTACTCAGAGGGCTGGCATGTGAGGCGATGTCATGTCTGTCGTCACTGGACCGAGAATGACTTCGCCGGTGCCGCCCTGGCGGTCGACTTCCTCGACCGGCTGTTCGGTGCTGGTCTACCTGATGCGCCCGCAGGTCTGCGTCACGGTCCGCTACCCCGGGCAGGACCGGCTGGACGAGTCCGCGACGGCAGCGGCCGTCGCCCGGGACATCGGCGCCGAGCTGGTGGTCATCGAGCCGACCATCCAGGACTTCACCCGCGCGCTGCCGGAGATCATGCACGCGCTGGACTACCCGATGGGCAACGCGTCGACGTTCTCCGAGCACATGGCCTGCCGGGCGGTCGCCGAACGGGCCTGCGGGTGGTGGTCGGCGGACTCGGGCCAGACGAGTTCCTGATGGCTACGTCCGTCACGCGCTCGTCCTCTTCGGCCCGGACGCGGTGCTGGGCGCGGGGCTAGAGGCCTACCGGCCGCTCGCGTCCAAGCTCGTGAACGAGGCGGGCGGGCCGATGAGCCCGGCCGAGGCGATCGTGAAGCTGGTCCTGCGCGGGCAGGACCCGGACGGACGGCTCCGAGAGCTGGTCACCGACGCCCTGAGCCGCGCGGACGGTGACCTCGCGCGGGGGCTGACGCTGGCGGACCTGGCCACGGCTTGGCGCCCGCTGGTGATGACCTCGGACAAGCTCGCCTCCGCCTTTGCGCTGGAGCGGCGCTCGCCGTTCCTGGCGCGGGACCCGGTCGAGTTCGCCTACCGGCTTGCGGTCGAGCACAAGATCGCCGACCCGGCGGCCGGGAAGCGGATCCTGCGCGACGCGGCGAAGGCCCTCGGCCTGCCGCGGGAGGTCTGGGGCAGCCGGGACAAGCTCGGCTTCGCCTCCCCGGTCCCGAGCTGGCTGTCCGGCCCGCTGGAGCCCTGGGCGAGGGCCCAGATCAGCTCGGCACTCGACCAGGCCCCGCGCGGGCTTCAGCCGCTGCTGGCCGGCGGCCTGCGGCCGGGCGGGCGGGCGGTTCGACCGCACCCGGATGCAGGCCCTGATGGCGGCGGCCTGGTTCTCCCGCCACACGCTGGCCGCTGCGGCATGACGGACAGTCGGCTCATTACCGTGAGCGCATGGACTCCCAGACTCTCCCCACCGCCGTCCGCCGCCGAACCGCGCGGAGCGGTCGCGATCATCACCAACCGCTGCGGCGAGCTCCTGCTGCACCTGCGCGACGACGTCGACGGCATCGCCTGGCCTGGTCACTGGACCAGGTCGCCGGAGTTCCTGCGCGAGTCCTTCGCCATCCTGGACACCCTGCGGCCGGACCGGATCGCCCTCGGCATCGAGGACGGCGACACCAGCAGCGAGGCCGTCTTCCGGGCCGTCCATGCCGACATCCTGGCCAAGGGCTCCCCGCTGATCGTCACCGGCATCGCAACCGCCGAGCTGATCAAGGGCGTCGCGAACGCCTTCCTCGCCACCAAGATCAGCGACGTCGCCCCCATCGAGCTCAGCGCCTGACGCGCCAACCGAGTGCCCCTGAGCCGTCCGGCGGCCCAGGGGCACTCTGCATTCAGCACGGTGGCGCGCTGGTCGAGCGGCTCCAGGTACTGGCGGGCGAGGTCGCGGTGGTCCGGACCACCGCGAAGTCCCGGCCGCGGGCCCGGCGCCTGGACGGCCGCGCTACTCGATGGCGAGGCCGAGCGCGGCCCGGATGCCGACGGCCTGCGCACGGGCCCCGTGGCTGCAAGCGGTCGCGACATCCTGTTGTGCGCTTGTGCCGTCGGAGGCGGTCCGCAGCGATGCCAGCGCCGGGAGCATCTGGGCGAGTTCGGCCTTCAGGTCGGCTGCCGGCTGCCGAACCCGGTCACTCCAGGTGGTCGAATCCAGCGTCATCAACTCCGCGTTGACAGTGCCCGACAACCGGTCCGCCCAGGGCCGCACACTCGTCGGATCGGCGTCCAGATCCATGCTGCGGGGCGCGCCAGCCAGCTCGCTCTCCATCCGGTCGGCAACCTGGAGATAGCTGATCTGCTCCGCGGTCAGGTTCGTCTCGTCCCGCCGCAGCGAGCCCGTCCGTTCGCCGTCGTCGTCGGCGAACCAGCAGACGATCCGGTGTCCCGAGCCATCCCAGGACCGCTCGTCCGGCATGTAGTCATGGACGCGCACGGAATGAGGCACGGCCCAGGTGTCCATCGCGTAGCCGTTCTGCTGCGACTCGCAGGCTTTGGTCGTCTCACGCTGGAGCGGGTACGGTCCCGGGTAGGACGGGTCGTCCACGGGTACCACAGCGAAGACCTCGCCGGAGTGGCGCTCCGTACAGGACACTGGTCGCACCCTGGTGCGGCTCTTCGCAGCATCGAGCGCTTCGAAACAATCACCGCGTCGGAGGCTGAACACGCTCACCGTGTCTGAGGGATCGGCGCGGCCGGCCAACAATGGCACGACGGAGTACCCGAACAAGCCAAGGCCAGCACCGACCGCGAGCAGCAGTGCCCACAACCCGGACAGGGCGATACCGGCGATAGCCAGGCCACGACCCCGCTGGTTGCGCCGGGGGATGACGCGAATGGCCGCGATGCCGAAGCCGAGGCCCGCGACCCAGAGGAAACAGGCGGCACCAAGAATGCCGGTCACCAGCGAGGTGATCGCATAACCGTTCCACCCGCCGGCGCGCGGCGCGGCGCCCGGGCCGGACGGCGGAGCCACCACCAATGCGTGATCGCCCTGGTCCGGACAGCTGTCGTCCGGCTGGTTCCTGGCATTCGGCATGGCTGACTCTCCCCCTGGTACGCGCCGCGTAGCGGCTCGTGGCGTTCGACGGCTGCGCGAATATAGCCGACTGCCCAGCGCGATCTGCTTACGGGCCACCGTAGGGGACGGCCAGCCAGCGCGGAGCGTCAGTTCGATGCTGGCAATGCGGCTGGCCAGATCCTTGCGCGCCGGAACCGGTCCGTGCGGGAGACCTTCGACCGAGCCGCGGCTGCCGCCAGCGCGGCGGCCAGCTCCTGGTCCTCGGCGATGCCGATCGCCGTGAGCAGGTCCTGCTGCTCCTGGTCGAGCTCGGCGAAGCCAGCCCGCTGCGCCATCATCCAGCGTCCGAGCTGCTCGCCCTCGAACACGGTATCCACGGGCAGCGTGGCCCAGTCGACCAGGCCGTCGCACCGAGCGTTCGCATCGTGAGACTCCGATGCCACCGTCGCTCGGTTATCGATCTTCACGCCCATGTGCGAAGTCCGGGGCTAGCGGTTCGTCGGCGTGCGGGTCCCTGGACGGCTTCCGTCGGTGGGGCCTGAGGGTCAGCCGATGACGGGGTAGACCGCGAGTGCGGATCCGCTGGCGGAGGAGAGGGCAACTCCGGCGTAGCTGTTGACGAGGACGGGTGCGACCTCCGGGTCGGTCGGCACGTCCTGGCCGGTGACCGCGTTGAGGGTCACGGCCCCGTTGCCCGTCTTTCCGTAGACGGTGCCGTGCCAGACCGCGGTCACCTCGGGTGCGACCCGGGTCTTGGCATCGTCGGGTAGCTTCCACAGCGTTTTGCCGGTGGGAGGGGTCGAAGGCGAAAACGGTGGCGCCCGCGCAGACGGTGACGGAGCGGTCGTCGTAGGTGCACTTATGGGTGTAAGCGCCGTTGCTGAGGTCGGCGACCTGCTGGCCGGTCGTGCTTCCAGGAGCCAGACGAGGCCGTCGTCGCGGACGGTCTGGCCCTGGAAGACGACGCGGTTGGGTCCGGCGGGCTGCAGAGTGGCGCTGTACACGCCCTTGTCCGAGTTCCATCCGATGTTGCGCTCACCGACGACCAGGTCCTCGGCCTCATTCCAGGGACCTCCTGGTCCAGATCTCCTTCCTGGCGGTGAGGTCCACGGCTGTAAGGATCGCCGTGATCTTGTTCGGATCGGTCGGGTCGGAGCCTGCGACGACCGCCGTCGAGCCGCGCACTCCGAGCACTTCCAGCGCCGTGATGGCGGGGGCGTTCTGGGGGCGGCCGACGGGTACCCTCCAGACCTGCTGGCCAGGACCGCATCGGTGCTGCCCGAGTGGACCAGGAAGTAGTCCGTGCTCGTGAACTCCTCGCCGCTGTTGAGTGCACGACGATCGCGAACCCACCCTCCAACGGGACCGTGAACGCCGGCCAGGCCGACTTGTCGTGCAGCCGCTCCAACATGGCACCAGCATCAGCGGCGTCCACACCGAAGGCCTCCGGCGACACGTCATCGCACAGGTCGGCCAGGTGCGCGGCCCAGAACCCAGGCTCGTCCAGCAGTGGGAAACCGTCCACAACGGGAGCCGACGACTACCAATGCCGCGCCATCACCATGCCGTGATTCTGGCGCACGAAGATCCGCTCTGTTCGACCACCCCAGGAGCTACCAGAGATCAACTCGACCGCTTGGCACCGTGAGGTGTCTTGATGCCCGTCCCAGGCGGGACGGCCTGTCCTCCGAAAAAAAATGATCTTGACTGATTGACAGGTGACTTCGACCGGTCAGGGCAGGTAGGGGTACAGCTCCACCTGGTCCGCTTTGACGCCGATCTCCACCCAGGCGCTGTCGGGCGGCGGCGGTGAACCGACATCGAACAGCACCTGCGTGTCACCCAGCTCAAGGACAGCAGTGCCGTCTTCGGTGAGCTGGAGGCGTCCTCGGAGGACGACTTGGCCGGCCTCCTCGCGCACCCCCGGTTCGGCGAGTGAGGTCAGCCGTGTGTCGCATCCCCACAGGAGGTCCGAGTCGACGGTCCACTCGATGTGGTGCCAGCCAGTCGCGTCGTCCAGGCCACCGCGCCATACCGCCATGGCGCTGCCGACAGGGGTGTGGACCCGGACCCTCGGCAACCCCGACGGATCCAGCGGCAGCAACTCGGTACGCACCAGCACGCCAAGATCATCCACCACTGGGGCCGGCGCCGCCAAACGAGTGCACGGCCGTCCTATGGCTCTGGTGGCACGGCCGGTGCGGGCAGGTCGAGAACTCGGGCAATGGCGGCAATGACCGGATCAGAGTGCTCGGGCATTTGCTGACGGACCCAGTCGGTCGCCAACGCGAGGAAGTTGGTCAGGTCACGCTCGGCGCCGGCGAGCAGGTGACGGAGCTCGGTCACGGACAGCTCGATCACCGGGCTGTCACTCTGCTCGGCGTTGACGGTGAGCCGGACGGTGTCTCCGAAACGTTCTGCAATCGGTGACACGGGCTCGTGGCCGAACTCAAGCAGACTGCCGCCATCGACGAACACGTGCCAGTCGCGCCAGTCTTCCAGTCCGTCGCAGCAGCCAGGCTGGAAGGTGACCCCCGTGGAGTGGTCGGTGACTCGCAGGCCACCGGCTGCGTAGAGGTGGTCGAAGGTCAGCAGTCCATGAAGGAGGGACTCGACCGGGTCAGTCGGCCGTGGCGGGCGGTCCCCGTGGGGGGTCGATGTCGTTGCAGCCGATGATGCGCATCATCGCCTCCCGACCTCGGCGGGTGAGAGTTCGCAGTTCAGGGGCAGGAAGGCGAGCGGCTCGATCCTGGAGATAGGCCAGAGGTCGAACCCCTCGGGGATGTTGATCTCCAGGACAGGCTGCATCACGATCACCTGGCGCAGTGTTCCGCACTCTTGCCCGTATCGCCTCTCGATTACGCCGAGCATTCTCGCCTCTTCCGGAACCTGAACCGGACGGGGAGCCGAGCACCTTCGGTCGTACTGACATGAGCAGACACAGTTGCCGCCGACACCTCACCGCGCCGGCCGCCAGGTGGGGCCAAACAGAAGGGTCTGGTCCAAGTTGTGTGACGCGGCCACGCAGCGTTACGTCGGAAGGCCCCCGCTGATCACCCGCGCGCACTGAGTCGCTCCACCCGGCCGTCCCGGCCGATATTCGGTTGCACCCGCCACGGAGCATGACTCCAATGTGACGGGGCACCACGCGTCGTGGAGCCCTTCACCCGGGGAGGCCACGGCACCAATGGACATCCGCACCACGACCGACCAGGAGCGCGATCTCTTCGTCGCCACCGTCCACATCGCGTTCGCCCGCTTCCCGGACACCCCGAACGAGGACGGCAGCGGAGTGTTCTGGGCGGCGTACGAAACGGACCGTTGCCTGCTCGCCCGGACCGAGGACGGCCGACCGGTCGGCACCGCCGCCGCCTACTCCTTCGAGCTCACCCTCCCCGGCGGGGCCCTCGTGCCGGCCCCCGGGGTCACCGCCGTCGGCGTCCTGCCCACGCACCGACGCCAGGGCGTGCTCACTGCCATGATGCGGCATCAGCTCGCCGAGTTCCGCGACCGCGGGGAGTTCCTCTCCGTACTGCTGGCCTCCGAGTCCCAGATCTACGGCAGGTTCGGTTACGGCCCGGCAACCTACACCGGCCGGCTGACCGTCCCGCGCCACCGCGCCGCCCTCGACGCCCCCCGGGCGGGAGCCCACACCCCGGAGATCGGCTCGATCGAGATACTGAACCGCGCCGACTGCGGCGAGCTCCTGGAGCAGCTCTACGACCGCTACCGCCGTGCCCAGCCCGGCGCGATCTCCCGCCCGCCCCACTGGTGGGCCCTGGGCGCCGGCATGCCCCCGGTCGCCCCGGCGCCGCGCTACGTCGCCGTCCACCGCGACGCCGACGGCGTCCCGGACGGCTACGCGACCTACTACCTGGACGGCGCGGGCACCCTGACCATCGACGAAACGATCACCACGAACGACACCGCCGCCACCGCCCTGGCCCGGCTCGCCCTCGGCCACGACCTGGTCACCGAGGTCGTCTTCAAGCACGTCCCGCCGGACCACCCGCTGCGCTGGCAGTTGGCGGACTTCAATGCCGGCCAGAAGAGCAGCGAGACCGACTGGCTCTGGGTCCGGCTCCTCGACATTCCGCGCGCCCTGACTGCCCGCGGCTGGTTCACCGACGGCGAGCTTGTCCTCGACGTCACCGACCCGTTCCTCGACGAGCACGGCCGCTACCTGCTCACCGTCCAGGACGGCAAGGCCGACTGCGTCCCCACGGACCGCAAGCCCGACCTGTCCCTGGACGTCCGCGACCTGGGCGCGATCTACCTCGGCGGCACCACTCCGAGCGCCCTCGTCCGCGCCGGCCACATCCACGCCCACCACCCGGACGTGGCCGCCCGCGCCGACACCCTCTTCCGCGCCGAACGCTCCCCGCACTGCCTGCACTGGTTCTGACCGCGCGCGGCTGCAGACAGGGGCCGCGGTGGTCACGCAGCGTCAGGCGAGAAGGACTCGCTTGCGTGGGAGTGCGAAGCCGACGCGTCCGAACATTTGTCGTTTCAGCATGATCCGGTTGACGGCTCCCTCGACGGGGCCAGAGTTCCAGTGGCTGGTGAGTCCGGCCTCGACAGCGGCGCAGTCGCTGTTCAGGCCGGCGGCGAAGGTGCGGGCAGGTCGGGGGCCGTGGCTTCGGTGATCAGTCGGTGAGGTGCTCGCCTTCCAGGAGGGTGAGCATGCGGGCGAAGGTGGTGACCAGGCGCGCGGCGGTGTCGAGCTCGGGGCAGTGCGCCAGGACGGCCTTGCGTTGGACTGCCTCATCAGGGGTGAGGCCTGCTGGGTGGCGGGTGAGCCAGCCGGTGACCTGCCGGACCGTGGGTGCCGGGGGCGGTGGCGGTACGCTGTCCGCAGCGGTCAGGGCGTGCTGCTTCCAGACGGCGAGGATCGTGTAGCTGCCCCGGTAGCCCCGCCGTTTGATCTCCTCCAGCAGGGCCAGGCCGGTGATCTTCCCTTCGGTCTCCTCCCAGCGCTGGGCGAGGTAGGCCTTGTAGGGGTCGAGCTTGCTCGCTCGGGGAAGCTGGCCTTTGACCATGTCCTGCCAGTGCTTCGCCCTGGCATAGCGTTGCACGGCGTGGCGGCCCCAGCCCAGGAGGCGGGCGACCTCGCGCAGGCTCATGCCGCTTGCCAGCAACTGGTGGACCAACGCGTGGTGTTCGCGGCGGCGGTCGGCCATTCGTCCGGTCGGGTTGGCCGGCCCGGCCGTGTCGCTGCCGGTGGGTAGCGGGGCCTCCCACTGGGGCTCGGGTGCCGGCTCGACGACGGGCAGGCTGGTCAGGCAGGCCCGGTGGTCCATGACGGTGCGCTCGACGGCGCGGACCAGGTTCGCCCACAAGTGGTACCGATCGGCAACCTGCCCGGCCTGGGGCGCCGCGGTGTCAGCGGCCTCCGCGTAGGCGCTCGCGCGGTCCCGGCAGATCACCTCGATCTGTGGGTGGGCGGCCAGCCATGGGGCGAGCGTGGCCGCGTCGTGCTCGGGGAGCAGGTCCAGGACCCGGTGGGTGCACCAGCATGGACGAGATCGCGGCCATGGCGGCCGTGTCGAAGCAGACCGTCTACAAGCAGTTCACCGACAAGGAGACCCTGTTCGGCGCCATCATCCTCAACGCCAGCAGCAAGGTCGGCCTGTTCGTCGACGCCATCACCGCACTCCAGGACACCGACGACCTCGACCGGGACCTGCGCCAACTCGCCCGCCACTACATCTCCACCGTCATCCAGCCCCAGGGGCTGCGACTACGCCGACTGCTCATCGCCGAAGCCGACCGCTTCCCCGAAGCGGCCCGTGATTACTACCAGCGGGCGCCCGAGCGCACCGTCAGGGCCCTGGCCGACTGCTTCCAGCACCTCGCGGGGCGCGGATTGCTGCGGGTCGACGATCCGCTACTCGCCGCCAGCCACTTCGCCTGGCTCATCCTGGCCATCCCGATGGACCACGCCATGTTCCACGGCTACGACGGGGACCCAGCCCGCAGCCGACCTCGAACGCCTCGCGGACGAAGGCGTCCGCGTATTCCTGGCCGCCTACCGCTGACGCCAGCCGCCAGGCCTGCGCGGTGATCCATCTGCTGGCTCACTTCGCATCTCACGCCAGCGCCCGCCCTCAGCATCGATCGCGTCATCCCAAGGGGAGACTTCCGGACGATCTCCCAGCGGCCCCAAGGCGCTAGGGCGTGTTTCGAAAGTGCTGGTCACAGCCACTCGTTGATGGCTACGATCAGCACGGTCGCTTCGTAGCGGACAGCGAGTTTGTCGTATCTCGTGGCGACCGCGCGGTGGCGCTTGAGGCGATTGGTGCCGCACTCCACGGCATGGCGCTCGCGGTAGTCGTCCTTGTCGAACTGCGGTGGCCGACCGCCGCGGGAGCCGTGCTTCCTGCGGTTGGCGATCTGGTCGCGCTTCTCCGGGATCGTGCAGCCGATACGACGTCTGCGCAGGTAAACGCGGTTCGCGCGGGAGCCGTACGCCTTGTCAGCACGGACCTTGTCCGGCCGGGTACGAGGGCGCCCCGGGCCGAGACGCGGCACCCGGATGCGGCCCAGGACGACCTGAAACTGCGGGGAGTCACCCCGTTGTCCGGCGGTGATCACGAGCGACAACAGCTTCTGGGTCTGCTCGACGGCCAGGTGGATCTTGGTGGTCAGTCCACCGCGAGAGCGTCCGAGTCCGTGGTCATCAGGCTCGGCGAAGACGCCGCCGGGTGGCTCGACCTGTAGATCCCCTTTTTGCGCGCGCCGGCCGCGTGCTGGTGCGCGCGGGCGATCGTGGAGTCGACGGAGATGTCCCAGGTGATCAGGCCCTTCGCATCCGCGCGGGCCTGCAGCTGCTCGAGGATCCGGTGCCACGTGCTGTCGCGCTGCCAGCGACGGAAGAGTCCATACACCGTCTCCCACGGCCCGTACCGCTCGGGAAGATCCCGCCACGGTATGCCGGTGCGTGTGCGGAACCGTATGCCGTTGATCAGCTGCCGCTTGGTGTGCACCGGCGGCCGACCGGCCTTGACGCCCCGCGGCAACAGAAGTTCCAGCACCGCCCAATGCGTGACTGACAGATCTCCCCGAGCCATGGAACGTGATCATCGCACGACCTTGATCCACTTCTGAACAGACCCTAGCATGCGTGGGTGAACCTTTCGCATCTCGGCGTGCCGATCGGGCCGATGACCCGCGTCCATGGCGGGTTCGCCAACCGGATGTACCGGCTCGACACCGACCAAGGGTCGTTCGCCGTGAAGGAGTTGAACCTCGTCGACCGTCGCTGGACCTATCGCGTCGAGGAGGTGTTCAGGTTTGAGCGGACGGCCTTCGCCGCCGGTGTCCCGATGCCGGAGCCGATCTCGGCCAGCCACGACACGCTCGTTCACCGATGGGTCGAGGGAGAGAAGGTGCCCGAAGCACCGGTGTCGGCGGCGTACGCGTTCGAGATCGGTGAGATCCTCGCGCGCATCCACGCGCTCGACGTCGCGTGGACCCATGTGTCGATCGAGGACCCGACGCCACGGGACTGGCCCGAGCTCGCCGCGCGGGCGGTGGCGACCGGACAGCCGTGGGCCGACGAACTCGCCTCCCACGTCGAGACGTTCCTCGCGATCGCCCACTTCGTCGACACCTGCGAACGGCCAGGCCCCGTCGTGCTGACCCACGGGGACATCCAACCGTGGAACCTGCTGGCCCGAGAGGGTCGGCCGGTGGTGCTCGACTGGGAGCTCTCGGGGATGCTCGACCTGTCCGGTGAGCTCGGCTCCACTGCGCTGAGCCTCGCCAAGGGGCCTGGCTTCGACGACATCAAGCCCGCCATCTTCCGCTCGGTCCTCGACGGCTATGTCGCGGGGGGCGGAGCGCCGCCGCCGTCAGGTCCAAGCTGGTTCGCGTACATGATCGGCGGCTGGCTGGGGCACACGAGGTGGAACATCCTCCGGTGCCTCGCCGCTGTCGAGGCAAGCACCGGCCCCGACCTCGCGCTGTCGCACGAGTCCGCGCGCAACGGCGTGCGCGGCCTCCCGGTCCTGTTCGGCCGACTTCCGGAGCTCGAGGCACTGCTCGTGTGACAGCGACCTGAGTCGCTATGGGAAGACAGGACTCCCTCCTCACCGATCCATGGATGCTGGTCCGGCTTCTGGCCGACGGCTTGCCAGACAGCATCTGCCGCAGCGAACTTCACATCACCGGGGCCCGTGTCCGCTGGTGCCGTGACGATCTCGACGACGGAAACGGACACGCCACGGGCCTCTTCGGGAAGCCGCATGAGCGCGTACCAAGTACCTTCCCGCGCCTCTGCCAGGATGCGTTGATCATCGGAACGGCTGGCGCACGGCGCGGTGCCGTAGGACCGGCCGCGCCAACCGAACATGTCGGGGCCCATCCGGACCTCTGGCTCGGTGGCCACGGCTCCGTGCACGGTGACCTGTGCGAACCGCGCCCATCGACTTGTCTGGCGCAGCAGCCTGTATTTCCCTCCACGATCCACATTCTCCCGCACGCTCCTGAGCGCGGGTCCCACAAAGATCACTTCTGAAACACGCCCTAGGTGTTCTGACTCGTGAGGTTGGGGACGCGGCTGGCGGGTGGCTTGCCTGCGAGTGCTGTGTGGACCGCGCGACCGCCCGCCCGGTGCGGCGCTACGAACGCGCCGCACCGGGCGGTGCGAGGTTGACGGGGGATGGTCGGGCAGTCCTGGGTGCCCATTGGTCGGCTTGCCTTCCGGCTGTCCCCACAGCTCCGAGAGTGCTGGCTTGTGGGCCACCGTGGTCTACACCGCGGGGGCGGCCGGGGTCAGTGATCCGAGGACGTCGACGAGGGCCTGCTCGAAGAAGGGCTCGGGGTCGGCGAGGGTGAAGTCGAGGTGGCCGAAGGTCTCCAGCGCGACGAGGCCGTAGATGCGGGTCCAGGCCTGGACGAAGCGGTGGATCACGGGCAGCGGGACGTCCTCGGTGAGGTGTTCGCGCAGGTCGTCGAACTGGGACCACCAGGTGGGGGCTGGCTCCGGTGTGCGCGGGGTCGGGACGGATCCTTCGCGCCAGAGCTGGGTCATCAGGCCGAGGAAGACCTGGCCGAAGCGCCAGCTCGCTTCGTGCGCGGGGTCGGTGGGGGCGGTGCCGGCGTCGGCGTCGGGCTTGCCGAAGAGCAGGGTGAACTCGCTGCGGTTGGTGAGCGCCCATCGGCGCAGGGCGCGGGCGGCAGCAGCGAGCCGCTCGGCGGTGGGCGCCTCGGGCCGGGCATCGCGGGCGGCTTCGAGATCCGCGGCGAGGTCGCGGTAGAGATCGGCGACGACGGCCTGGACCAGGGCGCGGTGGTCGGGGAAGTAGCGGCAGACGCCGGGGGCGGTCATGCCGACCTCACGGGCGGTGGCGCGCAAGGTGAGCGCGGCCGGGCCGTCGGCGGCGAGCAGGTGCCGGGCGGCGGTCAGGATCTCCGCAGTCGTCTGTTCGCGCTGGCGTTCGCGGCGGGTGAGCGGCTGGTCGGGCATCCCGGCTCCACTTGACTTTGCTGACACTGTTAGCGGTAGCTTACACCGTCAGCACTTGCTGTAGGCGTGGACGGACGAGGACCGCCCCCACGCCTCGTCAGCCTGCCTTCACCCCAGGGGGATTCACGCGATGTACATGGTCATGCTCGGTTACTTGTTCTCTCCGCAGTGGCTCGCCCTGCCCCGCTCGGAGCGGCAGCGGCTCAAGGCGGCCCACATCGCGCCGCTGGTCGAGAAGTACGCCGACCGGGTGCGAGCCCGGTTCTTCGACGCGGAGGCGTTCCAGACCCGGTTCAGCGACTTCGCGCTGCTGGAGACGGCCGACCTGACGGCCTACTACTTCCTCATCGAGGAGCTGCGGGACACCCCGCTGGTCGGCCAGGGCTACCTGACCTTCAAGGACGTCGTGCTCGGCATCGAGGACGGGCACGAGCACTTCGAGCGCAGCCTCGCCGCCGAGGCCGCCGCATGAGCACGCCGATCGCCTTCATTCGGGCGCTGGTGTGCGCGTTCCTGCTCGACACGCTCGCGCAGGCGGCGCTGGCCGGCCTGTTCGTCACCGGCGACGTCGACCTGCTCGCTTGGCACGACGCGAACGCCCAACTCCTCGCCGCGCTCGCCGCCGCGCTGGTCGGTGCCGCCGTGCTGCTGCGCGTGCGCGGCGGCGGCCCGGGCTGGCCGATCGCGGCGACCGGTGCCCTGCTGGTCCTGGTGCTGGGGCAGCAGGGTCTCGGGCAGGCCCGGATACTCGCCGGTCACATCCCGCTCGCGCTCGGGATCTTCGGCACCGCGACTGCGCTGACCTGCTGGTCCTTCACCTACCGCCCCGTTCCCGGGGAGGCGTCGTGAGGCCGCGGCTGTCGCGCCGCAGCGCGCTTGGGCTGCTCGCCGGTGCCGGTGCCGCCGTCACACTGGGCGCCGCCGGCTACGGGCAACTTGCCCGGCCCTCCACCGGGCGGCTGCTGTCCAGCACGGCCGAGCTGCCGGAGCCGTTCAAGGTGCCGCTGCCGGTCCCGGCCACCGCCCGGCCGGTGGCAACGGATGGTGGCCGGGACGTGTACGAGGTGACGCAACGCGAGGCCGAGGTCGAGATCCTGCCCGGCCTGAAGACCACCATCTGGGGCTATGACGGCGGTTTCCCCGGTTCGACCTTCGTCGGGCGCCGGGGCCGGCCGGTGTCGGTGCGGGTGCGCAACCG